>CAYJLP010000099.1:0-9451 GCA_964371115.1 uncultured Akkermansia sp.
GCCTTCAGGTTATGAGCCTGACGAGCTACCTGGCTGCTCCATCCCGCGATTTTAAGCAGCCTCCTTGTTGGAGGTGGGCGCAGTATAGAGGAAAGCTTTGCGGTTGTCAATATTATTCTGCAAATTTATTTCATTTTCTTTCTTGTCTTCTCCTTTTCTTTTCAGATACGCGGTATGGCAAAAAAAATATCTTGCAAGCGTCACCTGATATGCTAAAGTAGAGATCTCAACGATGCGTCCGCGCTGCTACCCTGCGCCGCGACTGTTCCTAAGGACATCCACCCCCATGAGCCCAAGCTGCGGGGGACTATGCCTTGCGAACAGAAGTTTTTATCGAAATTGGATCGTTTTGCTTGACCGTGGGCTAAAAATGTGTAAAATGAGCCCCCGGTTAACACCTAATCCTCGTATTATTATATGTCCAGAATTTGCAATATTACCTTTTCCATGCCCCGTAAGGGTCGTCGTATCCACCGCTCTGGTCTTGCCAAGAAAAAAGGCGGTATCGGTCGTCACGTGACCAAGACTGTTTCACGAACAGTGTATCCTAATCTCCAAGAAAAGCGCATCTGGGTTCCTGAACTCAACGGTGGCAAGGGTGGCTACATCCGCATGAAGATTTCCTGTAAGGCTCTTCGCACGATCTCCAAGAACGGCGCGTATAACACTCTGAAAAAAGCAGGTATCCTCTACTAAAAAAGACTTTTTTTGAACAGCGCGGCTCCTTTGGTTGTCTACAATGACAGACAGGGATACCGCAGGGCGGTTCCTCACGAAACGCGGGAATGAATCTTCGAGAGTCACAAATGGCCTGTCTAATCACTATAGAAAGGAAAAGGCCATGGCCTCAAATCAGACAAAGATCGCACTTCGTATTAACGACGAGAATCCTAATCACCACCTCTGGAATAACCGAGGAGTATGGTGGTGCCACGTAACAGTACACCGTTCAGATGCCACAGCAGAGCGTCTTCGCTTTTCTCTGAAAACAAGAGATATCGAAAAAGCTCGCACCCTGAGGGATCGCATCTTTATGGATATCCAAGATCGCTTTGGAATGGCAAACTGAGTCAAGTCGGTGTTCCTCGTCCTTAGTTAGGATGGAACAGTCCGTGTCAATTTTAAAAAATCGCAGCTCCGGCTGCGATTTTTTTGCAGTGCCCCCACATGTTTTTAAGCGATTGCGCGAGCTAAGAAGCTAGTGCTAGAGTTTGTGCTGAGGTCGTATTTGAGCCATATCTGCCTCTCATATCTTGCTACTCTCGATAAGTACGAGTCAGCAGGCTCTAGTAATTACTTTGGCAGGGGGGGAGACAGTCGCGCTTTGTGCCCCAATAACTGGCACCAAAGTAATAATCATCTGCACAGAGCCGCGTTTCTCCCATTGCCTATCTCCAACTTAGCGATGATGGGCAAAGTATGATGTGAGAGCCTTCTCGTAGCAGATCAACAGAGCTGCTCGCGCCATTTAGCTTGACACCGTGTTGTGCGTCATGTTAGCATGTTTATCTAAAGAGGGGGTCTAAATTCTCGTTATTCTAAATAAGCAAATACGGAAAATCGCTTCACGAGGCATCTTTTGAGTGCTTTCAGGCTGCATTTTTCGCGAATTCTCGTCTCAGAGGACACTCTGAGCCATCAATTCGTAAAAAATCCAGCTCTAAAATCATCTCAAAATCTTACCTCACGAGAAAATACAAGCCCCTAAAATAAGTTTCTAACTTTATGCGTGCACCTCTGAGTATCCTATCACTCGCCAGCCTTTGCCTGCTCTCCTGCGAATCACAGCGCACCTACTATGATGCAGCGGGCAACCCGATTGATGCCCCCGATGATAAGCCGAAGAGCTCGTCTCTCGAGGAGCGCTTCACCAGCTCCTTTACCATGAAAAAGAATAAGGATGGTGTGCCTATGGCTGTATCCAAAAAGGTCAGCGGCTTTCAAGAAAAAATCAACAACGCGCGCGAAGGAGGCAATGAATCCATCGAGCGCAAGAGCTACGACGGCGTCCACGCCTTCACCGGCGCTGAGAGCCGCTCGGACTGGAGAAGCAAGACGGTGGAAAAAAAACGCTACCAATCCGACGCCCAAAGCCCCTATTCACGCGAGATGACCCCCGACTTTCTCAAGGATGGCAGGGGACTCGTCGCGCGAAAAGATGCCAACCTGAGCTCGAGCCGCTCGCGCTATGACGGATTTGTCAGCACGAGCGATACAGACACGATGGGCAGCCAGGAGGCGACGCGCAGTCCCTACAGTACCTCAGATCGCTCTGGTTATTTTGTTAAGCAACAAGATCAAGCACAGGCACCAAAAATAATCCATCGAGATGATTATATACGTATGACAATAGAGGAGAGTCGCGCCATGCTGGGTCGCGATGAGGATGAATAAGAGGGCTGCCGTGTTTGTCCTTGCAATTTTAGGTATTCTTTGCTAGAATCGTGACTGGTTTAATATGATCGTCAATCAAGATTCACTGGCGCAGTGGCGCCAACGAGCACGTCAGCAGCCCTCAGGCTGCACGGTGCTCGACCTAGAAGCTGATAGTCTCCATAGACACAAAGAACGCCTTTGCCTCATCCAATACGGTGACGCCGAAGGCGTGGAGATCATCGACCCACTCTGCATCGAGGATATGCGCTACTTCTCCCAGTGGATGAGCGAGTCTGAGATTTGGATGCATGGAGCCGATTATGATATGAATCTGCTGCAGCAGGCCTACGGGGTGCTGCCAGTGATGATTCTGGATACGCAGGTGGCCGCGCGCCTGCTGGGTTATCGTCAATTTGGCCTCGCGGGCTTAGTGGAGAATCTCTTTGGGGTCGTGCTGAGCAAAAAAAATCAAAAGGCTGACTGGGGCAAGCGACCCATCTCCCCCGCTATGGAGGAATACGCTAAAGCTGACGTCGCCTACATCTTACCCATGGCAGAGATCTTTGTCCAGCAGCTCCAAGAAAAGGGACGCTACACATGGTTCATCGAATGCTGCCAGAACAACATGGACAAGGCGCGCAAACGCTTTGGCAACCATGACAGCGATCCATGGCGTATCAAGGGAAGCGGACGGCTCAATAGCCGTGGACTCGCCGCCCTGCGCGCGCTCTGGAACTGGCGCGATCGCGAGGCCGCCGCATGGGATAGACCCTCCTTCATGGTCTGCTCCAACGACGAGCTGCTACAGTGGAGCAACGCGCTGCAGCAATTCCGCACGGTGACTCCTAGAAAGAATTTTAACACGCAGCGTGCGCTACGTTTCCACAAGGTGATCGACCACTTCCAAGCGATGGATGAGGAGGATTACCCTGCGCGTGCACCGCGCAAATTCCGCACCTTTGATGAGCTCTTCGACGAGCGACTCGACGCACTCATGGCACAGCGCGACGTGCTCTCGGAGCAGCTGGGTATCGAGTCATCATTCATCGCCTCACGCAGTCAGCTTGAGGCGATAGCGATCAATCAAGAAGAGGGCATGCAGCAGCTCATGCAGTGGCAGCGCGAGCTTTTCTCAACACCAGCGAGCTAGGAAAAACTCGCTTGAGTGCGAGCCATCGCACTGCGTAAAAAAAGGGAACTCACGAACGCCTCTACAGCGTGTGAGTTCTCTTTTTTTTTGCAGGCACCCTATTTTGCACAGCCACCGCTATAGGGTATCTTGTGAAATGAGCCTGTTTTATGGGTCAACGATGTCGAGGGTGGCACTCACTGATCCGTAGGCATGATGAACTCTCTCGCGCTTTTGCCCTCTGCTAGCCACTGATCGACTCCGTCTCGCTGCTCCAACGCCGCAATCAGTCGCTGAAGATCCTCCACGCAGTACTGGAGCGTCGGGATGATGGAATGCGTGTTCTCCAGTAAAATGCTCTCCCACATATCAATAGCTCCGAGACTGACACGGCTCGTGTCGCGGAATCCCGTGGCAGCGAGCGATTGAAGATGCTGCTTGGCCAGCGTATCATCCGCACGGTCGGCTGCGCGCGCGCAGAGAGCTGCGAGGATGTGAGGCACATGCGAGATGCGCGCCACGCAGCTATCATGCTCAGCCGCACTGATGCGGTAGGGGCGCATGCCAATCAGCGTCCAGAAGGTGGCGAGGGCATTCAGATCACTTTCCTCGCAGTGTTGGTCATTGGTCAGTGCGACAACCTTGTCTGCGAGCAGCTCTGCGCTCGCGTACTCCAGCCCCTGCTTCTCCGAGCCTGCCATGGGATGTGAGCCAATGAAGCTCCGTCCGTGCTGCGCGAGCAGCGCGCCTACTCCCTCATGCACGCTCGCCTTCACCGAGCCTATGTCGGTGACAAGGCAGCCCTCACTCAGGGCGGGTAGCATGCGCTCTGTGAGGTCGCAGAAGTAATCAATCGGCGTGCTCAGGATGATGAGATCAGCCCCCTCGACAGCCTCCTGTAGATCAGAATAGGTCTCCGTGATCCCCTTGCAGCGCGCCGCCTCAAGGACAGCCTCGCGCCGCGCCCAGATGCGGCAGGATACCTCGGGCAGGCACTGGCGTATAGCGAGCGCGATCGAGCCCCCGAGCAGCCCAGGACCGATGATGACGATGCGGGTGAAGGGGGGGTGAGAGTGATTGAGCGACGGCGGGAGTGACGATGCGAGTGATGCGATGGATGTAGACATGATGGAGATGCTAGCTGCTCTCCTGCGCACGGCGCGAGGAGAGCAGCTAGCGCGAGAGGGGATGCACGAGCAGCCCCTCTTAGGGGATGTAGAATCGGATGTTCTCATTGGGCACGCGCATGATGGTGCCTTTGGGAGGCTTGTTGCCCTTTTTGTCCGTGATGCGCACGATGACATTGCGTTTTGTCGGATGGAGGATATGGGTGGGGCGTCCTGGTACGTAGCGCACCCGATAGACCTTGCCCTTGTTATTCGCAGCCTTTGTACGCGAGCTCGCTTTGGAGGCAGGCTTTGCCTTCGCTTTGGAGGTAGTGCTTCGAGTGGCGATGGGGTCGATAGGAGGCAGAGTAGGGGAGGGCTTCTTGGTAATAGGACGCTTCGCGATCTTTTTAGCTGGAGTGGTCTTTTTTGCAGGTGTTGCCTTTTTTGCGGGAGCTAGGCTTGCAGGTCTCGTGGGAGAAGCTGCGGCACGAGTAGCCGCCGTGTGGGGCTGTGTGGGGAAGGGGGTGTAGCCCGAGCTCGTCTTCGAACGCGTCGGTGCCCACTGAGCAAGACGCTCGCGGAAGGTGGGTGATTTCTTGACGGGTGGAGGCGGAGTTTTTTTCTTGCTCGATGGAGGACTATAGGGATTCTCGTCGACGAAGGAGGACTGGAGGCGTGCGACACTGTGCTGGATGCTCGTGCAGGAGCTCAGAGCAAGGGCGGTGAGGCAGAAGATGTATCGAGGGAGAGTTGTTTTTTCCATAGCCAAAAGATGCGTGAATCGAGGGTGTTATTTATATAGCAATACTTTATGATCTTTTCTGCCTAATGTCAATCGAAAAACGAAAAAACCAAGCTCTAAAAGAACTTGGTTTTTTATCGGGCAAGCGGGATTCGAACCCACGACCCCTTGCACCCCATGCAAGTGCGCTACCAGACTGCGCTACTGCCCGTTTTTGTTTCGCTCGCTGTGGAGCGGAACTGGCAGGAGTATACAGATACTTCTGCCCGATGTCAACATCTTTTTTGATTTTTTCGATTTTTTTCGATTTTCACCCAATGTG
The DNA here is from genome assembly GCA_964371115.1 of uncultured Akkermansia sp. Classification (GTDB taxonomy): domain Bacteria; phylum Verrucomicrobiota; class Verrucomicrobiia; order Verrucomicrobiales; family Akkermansiaceae; genus Akkermansia. The sequence goes on from CAYJLP010000099.1 coordinate 5,679, forward strand.
ACTTTTTAGCCATATGCAAAAAGTCTCTAGGAACGGTCGTAAAAATATGTTATTGTCTGTGCCATGGACTACATGTACTTTGCCATCCTAGGGATTCTCTTGCTCCTCGCGGTCTTTGACCTCGTGGTGGGGGTCTCCAATGATGCGGCGAACTTCCTCAACTCCGCCATAGGAAGTCGTGCCGCCAAACGCGGTTTTATCGTGGCCGCAGCTGCTATCGGTGTGATCATTGGCGCGACGCTCTCCAGCGGTATGATGGAGGTTGCGCGCAGTGGGATCTTCCGACCGGAGCTCTTCACCTTCCATGAGATCATGCTGCTCTTCCTCGCAGTGATGCTCACGGATGTGATCTTGCTTGATTTGTTCAATACCTTTGGCATGCCCACCTCGACCACCGTGTCGCTGGTCTTCGAATTGCTCGGTGCCGCCGTTGCGATGGCCTTCTACAAGATCTCGATGACGGATGCCGCACTCACAAAGACAGTGCTCGACTTTATCAACACGGACAAGGTGCTGCAGATCATTCTGGCCATCTTTAGCTCCGTAGGCATCGCCTTTACCGTCGGCTGCCTGCTGATGTGGTTCTCTCGCCTCCTCTTCAGCTTCCGCTACAAGAAGTCCTACAACTACATCGGCTCGATCTGGTGCGCAATCGCCCTGACCGCGATCACGTACTTCGCCGTCTTCAAGGGGCTCTCCAAGAGCACAGTCATGGACAAAAACACCATCGCCATGCTCAATGAGAATATCATCGCCTACACCGCCTACGCGTGGGTGATCTGGTTTGTCATCTGCCTCTTCTTCCAATACGTGGCAAAGGTGAACCTGCTGCGCTTCATCGTCATCACTGGCACGGCGGCTCTCGCGCTCGCCTTTGCGGGCAATGACCTGGTGAACTTCATCGGTGTCTTTATGGCGGCAAAGGCTGCCTTTGGTCTTGCCTCGGACGTCGCCGCTCAGGGCGGAGACTATGTGAATATGGACATGGTCGGACTCACGAAGCATGTCCAGACGGATATGTTCTACCTCCTCGCCGCGGGCCTCATCATGGTCGCGGCACTCTTCTTCTCGAAAAAGGCTCGCACCGTCTCGGACACTGAGGTGAAGCTGGCACGCACGACGCTGGGTGTGGAGCGCTTTGGCTCGACACTCGCCTCACGCGTGATCGTGCGCTACTCGATGAACACGATGAATGTGCTCAAGAAGGTCACCCCTCAGCCAGTGCAGAACTTCATCGGCGCACGCTTCCGCCCCCTCGACCCTCATGAGGAGACAGGCGCGGCATTCGACCTCATCCGCGCGACGGTGAATCTCACCGCCGCCTCACTCATCATCTGCTGGGCGACCTCGCAGAAGCTGCCCCTCTCCACGACCTACGTGACCTTCATGGTCGCCATGGGCTCCAGCCTCGCCGACCGTGCCTGGGGGCGTGAGAGTGCTGTGTACCGCATCACGGGGGTCCTCACCGTCATCGGTGGCTGGTTCTTCACTGGTATTGCTGCCTTCACGGCCGCTTGTGTCACCGCAACGATACTCGCCTATGGTGGTATCTGGGGCATCATCTTCATGGTTTGCCTCGTCGTCTTCATCCTCATCAAGACTAGCCTCTTCCACCGCCAGGGACGCGCTCGCGAAGTGCGCCTACTCGACCTGCGCGACACCAACGTCGTCAAGCAGATCGGCGAAGACTCGGCCAACACACTCGGTCGTATCCTCAAGCTCCATCGTGCAACTGTGGAAGCCCTCGTCGAGGAAAACCACAGCGAACTCAAAAAGGTACGCAAAAAGGTACGCCAGCTCGACAAGCTCATCGCCATCCGCAAGGTCGATGAGGTCCTGCCTAGCCTGCAAAACCTCCCCACAGAGCTCGTCGAGCGCGGTCAGATACTCTACCGCATCACCGAGAGCCTGCAGGCCATCAGCGAAAGCCTCAACACCATCGTCACAGGTGCCTACAACCACATCGACAACCACCACCGTGGCCTCACCGCCATGCAGGCAAAGGATCTCATCGCGATGAGTCAGAAGGTATCCCATATCTATCCTCTCATGCGCGATGCACTCGAGACAGGTCAGCCAGAGCTACTCAAGGACATCCTCCATCAGGCAGGAGACCTCTCTGATGAGTTCGCCGACTGCATCACACGTCACCTCATGCAGCAGACAGAGGACGTGGGCAATATGCGCAGCGGCATCCTCTATCTGAACCTCCTCAATGAGACACGCTCCATGGTGCGCAAGGCCTTCTCCTTGATCCGTGAGCAAAAGGAGTTCAAGATCGCCAACAAGCTCGTGCAGCCCAAGTCAGGGGCTCAGCAAGCACCCGATCAGGACTAATCCATCATCAACACAGGGATCCCAAGCTGCTCGTCAGCTTGGGATCCCCTTTTTGTTTTCCAGCCCCCCTCCCCCTTTTTTTTCATCCATCACCGCACTACTATGCCCTACTCGCTCCCCTGGCCACTCTGCCTGATCCTCTTGATCGTCGCTGTGACTATCTCCGCGATCGTTCTCTATGCTGAAAAGATGCGCGGCCGCACCCAGCTGCTGAATCTCGAAATGGAGCTCCAGCAGCTGCGTAGCAAGAAGCGCCTGCTACTCGAGCAGAGTGAGCGTGAGAAGACGATCTTTCTCAACGCTGTAGGCATCGCCTTCCTCCTCATGCGCCCCTCGGGGCGCATCGTCGCCTCGAATCAAGCCGCCGACGAGCTCTTCTTGCTGCGCAAAACGAGCCAACCGCTCAACCTGCTCGAGCACATGGAGGGCAACCCCGCTCGACAGACTCTCGCGCAAATCGCGCACTGCAAGCAAGCCCAATCCTACAAAGTGCACGTCTACAAAGAAGGGCTCAACTACATCTACCGCGTCCAAGCCACCCCCATGGACAACCTCTACGGCGAGCCCCTCATCGGTCTCGTCTGCCACGACATTACCGAGGAGCAGCGCACGCTCACCATCCGTCGTGACTTCGTCGCGAACGCCTCCCATGAGCTACGCACGCCGCTGACCATCATACGCGGCTACCTCGAGACACTCATAGATGACCCTGAGCAGGCGGAGGATCCCTACATGCGTCAGCGCGCGCTGGGCTTGATGAAAAAGCACTCCGATCGCATCGTGCGTCTCGTGGAGGATATGCTCACGATCTCGCGCCTGGAGCGCTCCGACAAGGCGCATCTGCGGATGAAGGAGTTCAACCTCCAGAGTGTCGTCGAGGACGTCGCGCTACGCCTCGATAGCAGCACGCGCCTGCTCAACGATCGCATTGATATCGAGATAGCACCGCTCCCCTTCACCATGGTGGGAGACCAATTCTACTGGGAGCAGATTCTCTTCAACCTCATGGAGAATGCGGTGAAGAACAACCCACAGGGCAGCTTGCGCATCCTCGTGCGCGCGCAGCTCCGGGAGCAGGGGGATGCCGAGATCATCATCGAGGACAATGGCTGCGGGATCAAGGCGGAGAGCCTCCCTTATATTTTCAATCGTTTCTTCCGCGCCGATAGCACAGGGCAGATCAAGGGGACAGGTCTAGGACTCTCCATCGTGCGCAACGCCATCGAGGCGCATGGCGGGCATATCCACGCCGAGAGTGAGCCCGAGGTGTACACGCGCTTCACCATCCACACCCCGCTGCACGCGCCCGTGGTGGGCTAGCACATGCCGCTTATATATCGGGGAGAATGATCTACTCCCCGATATAAGCTTGGCATGAGTTATGGGGGCTTCTCTTATATTGAAGTTTGATAAAATCTTGGAGAGCGGTTATACTA
>CAYJLP010000100.1:0-9437 GCA_964371115.1 uncultured Akkermansia sp.
ACCTCGGTGAACTCGATAGCATGTTCGAAACGCGGGAGTCTGAGCTCGCCTGTGTCCTTGTTGTGATGGCAGATGGAGACAACGAAGCGGGCGAGGGCCAATCGAGTGGCACTCTTGATCACCTTCTCGTCTTCATGAGCGAAGGACTGGGGCACGGAGGAGCGGAAGAAAGCCTTCCAATCCTGCCATAGTATCGTGTAGATCTCGCGCTCGCGCTTCTTGAGAGGAGCCAGAAGATCCTCTTTGAATTTTTTATATTCTTTACTTTTCATATGGAGGTGTTAAGAGATGTCCGTATTATACTCATCTTGCACCTCCTGTCAAACAAAGAAACGAAAAGCGCCAGCCCTGTTAGGGCTAGCGCTCTAAGAAAAAAGCGTATAACTACGAATTATTCAGCAGCTGGTGTGTCGTCTTGGACGTCCTCAGTTTGCTCTGCCTTTTCAGTTTCAATGATTTCGCCGATAACGGTGAGATTCACACGGATGCTGACTGCGACTTCAGCGTGAAGCTTGGCAATAATGTCATAATTGCCCGACTTCTTGAGTGGCTTCTCAAGCTCGATGCTGTGACGGTTGATTTCGATACCCTGTGCGGCGAGGGCTTCTTGGATCTGCTGGTTGGTGATAGCACCAAAGACCTTGCCCTGCTCGCCTGCTTCGAGGGTGAGCGAGACGGAAGTCTTTGCGATCTGAGCCGCGATGGCTTGGAAGTTTGCGAGCTCGGCAGCTTCACGCTCGGCGCGTTTCTTCTGGAGCATGTTGATAAAGCGCTGATTAGCAGGAGTTGCTTCGAATGCAAGACCCTGAGGAATCAGATAGTTGCGGCCATAGCCGCCCTTGACCGTGACGAGGTCGGCTTCACAGCCCAGACCTTCGATCTTGGTCGCCAGAATAACTTTCATGTTTGCCATAAATTTATTGGTGTGTTAAGGTTAAAGTGAGCCGTGAGTTTAGTCAAACAGAGGACGTATGTCAAGTCTCTTTTCATCTATGAGCTTGATTTTTGCCTCGATGATAGGCACTATAGAGCCATGATCGCATTCATCCGAGGAACCGTAGTAGAATCGCGCCCCCAGTGCCTCATCGTCGATGTGGGTGGAGAGGGCTACGAGCTCATTATCCCGCTCTCCACCTTTGATCATCTCAACCCGCTGGAGGGGCAGGAGGTCACGCTGCGCACGCACTTCCATGTACGCGAGAGCATGCAGGTGCTCTATGGGTTTGCCACAGATGCAGAGCGCGATATTTTCCGCCTGCTCATCGAGCGCGTCAGTGGCATAGGCCCCACGACGGCTATTTCCATCCTGAGTGGTCTTTCAATAGAAAACTTTAAGACCGCCGTAGCTGGGGGAGATGCCGTCTCCATCGCACGCGCAAAGGGCGTGGGTAAGAAAACCGCAGAGCGTATCGTGCTCGAGCTCAAGGACAAGGTGGGGCTCGCCGCCACATGGCAGGCGCAGCAGCAGGGCTCGACCACACAAGCCGCCGCGGATGCTGAGCTGGCACTCATCGCGCTGGGCTTCAAGCAAGCCGATGCGCGCAAGGCTATGACGGCTCACCTCAAGGAGACTCCTGAGGCGACCACAGATGAGCTCATCCGCGCCGCGCTGCGTCGCATGAGCTAGAACAATCAAGCATCTCTTACCGCAAAGGCGATATCCTCCAGGCAGCAATGCTCCATCTGCAGCCCGCGGATGAGGGTGCGTAGCAGCAGGAGGCTCGCCGCCGCGTCAAAGTGCGCATCATGCCAGCTCTTCTCTGGCACGAGGGAGCGGATCTCGGGCGTGATGCCAAGCAGGTCGCAGACGCGCCCAAGGCTGTGGTCATCCGCATCAGGCAGCGCACGACGCACAAGGGTGAGCGTATCGAGCCATGGGGCAAATCCGTGCCCTGGGAATGTCTGGAGAAAGCGGTACTCTGTCCCATAGTTGTGCGCTAAAACGACGCGCTGGCTGAGTCTCGATTGGAACTCCAGCCAGAGATCAGACATGCGCGGTGCCCCGCGCAAATCCTCTGTTCTGATGCCATGTGCCTGCGCGGCGCTCCAATGAATAGGGCGGTGGCAGGCAATGTAGCTGCAAAAATGCGAGGGCTCACCATAGAGACCCTCGCAGCTGACGATGCCCACCTGCACAGGGGCATCATTCTCTCCAGGGAGCACACCTGCTGATTCAAAATCAATCGCCGCGTAGCTCAGCTCGACGAGCGGCTGCTGCATGATTGGTCTGAGCATCACAGTCCCCTAGATATAGAGAAGAGAATAATTACCAAAATAGAATCGCGCACGCTATCATGACAATGCCGTAGAGTGTGCCTGCAGCCGCACCGAGGCGCAGCAGGGTAGGGCGCTCACAGATCCAATCAACCATATCGCGGAAGAGGTAGGGCTTTGCCACCCAGAACATGGCTACCGTCAGGACGGGATAGCACCAGATGGGGATGAGGAGGCGCGTGATGGGCTCTTTGAGGAAGGCGGCGGTCAGTGGTACGCTGATGGCGATCAGGATGAGAAAGCCCAGTGCTCGGGCAAAGAGATTCTCCTTGACCATGGTACTCAGAACGAACCAGACGATGGGCGCGGCAATCAGCAGGATGCTGCGCAGCGACTCAAAGCTGAAGAGATCAATCGTGAGCGGATTCCATGAGGCGTCGAGCATGAGGAGCATGAACCACAGCGTAGCTACACCCAGAGTCACCTGCCCGAGCAGGGTAGCATGGGGCAGCTGGCGCAGCATATGGCGTGCGCCCTCAGGCTTGAGAAGTGCGTAGGCGTGTCCGATGACGAGGATAAGTCCGAGGATGACCCCCGCAGTACTCAGGCTGAGCTGCTCGTAGGCGTGGATGTGTTGATCGTATGAAGGCATCATGGCTGCCTACATGATACCTTGTGTCAGGCGCAGAGGCAAGTCTTATTCCACCTCTGATAGCGTGAAGCAAGACGGTAGCGTCTGCGCGATGCATTTCTGGCTCTGGCGCGATTTCTTTTATTTGCCTGCTGTGGAGCTTCTCAATTCTCATCGTTCCAAAACATGTAACTATAGAAAATCACCTCAAAATCTTGCCTCGCTAGAAAAGCCCCCCCCATTTTTTTCGACGATGATGGGAAGCCCTTATTACGACACGGCGTCAAACTCGTCGCATAAAGAAAGAGCTTATTTGCTATCTACGATCTCTATACCGCAGCGTGTCAAAAGTCGTCATGAATTGTATGTCAATTTGTGACGAAGGATACTCGCTCCGCTCGACGGGCTGCGCCCGCACTTTATTCGATTTTTTGCTTGAGTTGTACTCTGCCATGCACTTCAGGCATGTATCAGTTATTGATGGAAAAGGCACTTCGTGCCATTCCTTCAACAACTGCACTTCAATTTTTCATCTTGAGCGCAACGAATCTGACACAGTGCCGGAGAAAGCCTCTCGAACGATCCTGCGAAGCAGGATGCAGAGGAGAAAAATCATCGCAGGGCGAGCGTCGAGAGTATACTCCTGATGTTGTCGCTAATTGGCATGCCATTTGTACTGGAGGCATGCAATTTGTACCAGATTGTGACTTGATGGACTCTAGCTAATCAAGTACGCAGCCTGATGTTGCTGCATTACCCCCTGCCAAAGTAATAATGATCGTGATTCATAGTATCTGGGTAGTAGTTGTTGAAACAAAAAGACGAAAGGAGCTTGGGGTATCCTTTCGTCTGTCTAGGGTAATCATGATGGGCAGTGAGGGGACTGCGTACATTGATTACTGGATTTTTTTCTTGAGTACAGGAGACGCCTTGAAGGCGACATGCTCGCTTTCTGGGATGTCCATCGGTCTACCAGTTAATGGATTGCGACCTATTCGCGCGGGTCGCTTCTTCTTTTCGAACGTACCAAATCCTACGATCTGAACTTTTTCTTGAGAAACGACACTCGTGATTGCCTTTAGCGTAGCATGGAGCGCGTCCGAGGCGTGTTGCTTCGTTGCGCCAGCACCCAGTTCCTTCTGGATAACGTGAATGAGTTTTGCCTTGTTCATAACAATGGAGGGTTCGGATACCAATATATATACAACGAAAAACGCTGTAAGGCAAGTTGTATTTTTAATTATTTTTCTATTGTGATCTAATTTTTTTCATCCTTAGTGATTTATAGAGAATTTCGTTATCAATGTATAAGATGTTGAAAATTTGAAAGTTAGAATTCGCTGAATTTGCGGTTTTTGCCATAGGTACGGTTGTATTTGTATAATGATAGTCTTTCGCATTGAGATGCAGCGTGGAATCAAAAATGAGAGTAGTGTATCACGTTTTTGTCCTTTATGTCTAAGTATGCGGGGCGAGCGTGGTGAAACCATGCTCCCATACAGTAGATGTGCCGCGCCCCTCGATGCCACGAGCCGCAGCGATGAAAGTGCCCAAAAACGAGCTGCTCGCAGTCGGGGGTAAATGCGCGCGCGAAGCGCTCAGCGCGTCGCGCCGCCGTCATCCATGCGCGAACATTGTGATAGGGGCGGGCAGGCGGCCAGAAGCAGTGGAGTAGCTTGTTGAGCGGGGAGAAGGGGGTCTGCACGCGTGCGCGGTGGATGGGGGCGTGCGCGAGTGAGAGTCGCTGCGCGAGCTCCATCTTGGATGCGAGGTCATGATGACGCTCGGGGTAGCTCGCGATGAGCGCGTCACTGCTGGCGCGATTGCTCAGATACTCCCAGCCCCAGGGGGCGACCTCGTCAAAGAGCATATGTCCATGCAGGACAATCGTGTGCCCCTCCCAGAGGCGCAGCAGCATGTGGGATGCATCGGGATCATGGTTGCCTGCCAGCTCGATGAGCCGGATGCCTGCGCGCTCGCATGCCTGTCGGAACTCAGCGCGCAGAGCGCATCCTAGCTCGTAGCATTGGTGCAGGGGGCGCGTCTCGGCGAGGTCACCCGCGACGACGAGGATGTCCACTGAGTCGGCGTGCATCAGCTCTACGAGCTGCTCAGGTGTAGGAGTCTCGGCGCGCGGGTGTCCGAAATGGACATCAGAGATGATACGCACCAGTGCTCCCGCCTCCGGAGAGAGCGAGAGCACGTGAGGATGGGAAGCCCAATGAGGTGTGGGATGCATCTATCTAGGTGAGAGATGGGCTGCTGTTAAGCCGCTGGCGTAGCGCCTCGTAGAGGCAGACACCCGTGGCGACCGAGACATTTAGACAGGGGACATGCCCCTGCATAGGGATATTGATGAGGTAGTCACAATTCTCCTCCGTCAGGCGGCGCATGCCGCTGCCCTCCGCTCCCATGACGATAGCCACGCCTCCTCGCAGATCCATGTCGTAGAGCGAGCGATCCGCTTTGTCTGATGTACCCGTGATCCAGATACCTGCCTGCTGCATGTCCTTCATCGTGCGTGAGAGATTTGTCACATGGATGAAGGGGACGTGCAGGGCGGCTCCTACCGAGACGCGCATGACGGTCTCGGTGATGCTCACGGACTTGTCCTTGGGGGCGACCACGGCGGTGACACCCGCCCCATCTGCGGTGCGCAAGATGGCACCGAGGTTGTGGGGGTCTTGGATGCAGTCGAGGATGAGGTAGAGTCCCTGTGGATACTGCTGGAGTAGGTCGTAGAGCTCCGCCTCGGGGCGAGGCTTGATCATGGTTTCGCTACGACCTGTCTCGCTCACACTGTGCTTGTTCGCGCGTGCTTCGCGGTCCTTGTATTTGGGCTTGAAGTTCTTCATAGAAGATTGTGTTGCGTCTCTTAGATATCCCAGTGATCCAGCCAGCGGAAGGAGACCACCTTGAGCTTGCGACCCATGATCTTGTTCATATCGGAGAAGTCGCCACTCGCCTGAGTGCCATCGGGGTTGCGCTCGCTCTCGTAGGGATTGTTCGAGGGGTCGACATAGTCGATGGTGCGCTGCACGATGGCCTCACACCATGCCTGAGCGAGGATGGCGTCATTGCTGTTGCGCACGCAGCCGTACGAGCGGACGATGAAGGTGTCATCGCGCAGAGTGAGGATGTTGCTCAGCGACATGAGGATGTCACTCTGGATGAGGTAGCCGGGGGCTGCGGTGTGGACGGAGCCGAGAGCCGCTGCGGAGAACTTGAAGAAGTCGCCTTCGTTGGCATCCGTGATCATGACTTCCTTGAAGTTGTCATTGATGGAGGTGCGGTCGATGGCTGCCTGCAGAGCCCCTGTGAGGGCGTGCTCCGTGTTGCCCGAGTCTAGGCGACGGTTGATGAAGTCAGACATGCTCAGGAAGGGACCACGCTCGCGTACCTGCTCGACGATGCGCTCGGCGAGCTCTTGGATGGAGTCGTTGCTCAGCTTGCGTACTTCACCCCATGCAGAGGCGAGTCCGCCGCCGCTGCGGAGATTCTCCGAGCCACGCATCATGCTGTAGCCGCCGAGGGATTCGAGGCTCTTGTCCGTTGTGGAGACCATGAAGCGCGAGAAGAGGACGTCCGTGTCGCTCTTGTCTGGCTCAACAAAGCTGAGCTTGCCATCGACATTGGTCACCAGCTTGCGCTGAGCAAGTCCGCGCAGCGTGGCGGCCCATGCCTCGACGGAGGTGGAGTTGATGTTGAAGCCACCGTCAATCATGAGGAACTGGGCGATGTACTTCCAGCCATCCTCGGCCATGACGCGCTGGATGATTGCCTCATCGCTGTAGGGATTGTCCGCCTTGACGATACGGGATACAGGCAGCGGGCTCTGATCGCTGAGGAACTCGGTGAGCGTCGTGCGCGCCTCTTGGACGCCGCTCTTGGTGGGCATATCCGAGATGGAGGAGGTGAAGAATCGATCCCAGAGCGCGTCATTGATGAGCAGACCATGGTCGTAGTAGTCGTCAAAGATGACCTCCTGACCGTAGATGAGCGGGTAGTTGTGGTTGAAGACGCGGTGGATGCCATCGGCTGGCAGCGTGGGATCGGCAAAGGCGTTGCCAATACCAACTGCAGGGACACCCGACTGGTACTGCTGGCGGATGAGATTCGAGCTACCACCGTCGAAGATAGTACGCTGAGTGTTCTCAAACCAGCCTGGTGAGAGGCGCATGCCACTGTAGCCCGCCAGTGAGAAGGGAGGGTGCATGGGCAGCTCCATCGAGGAGATGAAGGAGACCTGCTCGCCGTCACTAGTGACGCCGTAGAAGCCATTCTTATCAATATTCTCGATAGGTGCTGTCGTGAGACCGCCACCGATCTCGACGTTGACGAGCTGGTAGGGATGGTAGGTGCGCATCTGCTCATCGGGCTCGGCGATGCGTGAGCCAAAGAGGGCAGGGCTGGAGTATTGCCATGATTTTGTCCTGTAGTCTCCTGTGGAGAAGCGTGTGCGCAGGGTGCCATTCGCAGACTTGGGCGTGATGCCGACAGCGGCGATGTAGTAGGGCTGATCCACGTCGTTCATGCTAGGATTCCAGAAATCCTTGTTCATGATTTCGAGCTTGGCCTCATTGCCTGTGGTTGCATCGGGATCATACCAGCCTAGTGTGAAGCGGTGAGGCGAGTTGAGATACTTACCGATAGCATCACTACTGCGGTCTGCCTTGTGGAGACCGAGGAAGCCACTGCGGATGGTGAGCATCTCACGTGAGCCGGCGAAGAAGTAGCCGAGGTTGCGGTTGTTGACAGGGATGTCGTTGCCGTAGATGGGGTCTTTGTGACCTCCGAGGCGGAGATTGAGACTTCTGTTCTCTGTGGTGAGTGACCATGCGGGAGCTCCGCTGTAGAAGTATGCCTTGAGCCCTGAGGTGGTCTTGGGGTTGTACTCGTTGTAGAAGGGGTTCTGGAATGCATTGGTGACACCTCCTGCTCCGTCGCTGCCTGCAGCGGTACCGTTGGAGGGGGAGAAGATGAGGATCTCGCCAGGCTCGAAGACGATGTCTGCACCCGGATTGCCTTCTGCCTTGATGAAGTACTGTCCATAGTCTTCACCGAAGCTTTGGTCGATGCCATAGGCCGTTCCATTTGCTCCTGCACTCAGGTTGTTGGTGTCATTGACGTAGGGCTGGATCATGCAGTAGTTCGTCCAGCGCACAGGCTTGCCGTCGCTATGTTGTGACCAGCTTTGTAACCACATCGTTTTGTATGGGATAGTGTGTACCCAGAGCTTTTTGCCCTCGACGCGCATGGGCACGTTGTAGGGATTCCACCAGAGGATGACGGGGGTATAGCCGACGCTGAGTTTGTAGGTGCGGCTTGCGACTTCTGCACTTGGGTTGTTCGCCTCGCAGTACATGAAGAAGCTCTTCATGTAGGAGAGCAGTACAGGGACGCGAGCGTAGCCTGCTGTCTGCGAGCCCTCTTCGAGCATGGTTTTGGTGTCAAAGTCTGATTCCTTGGCGGCATTGGTGTCGCGGATATATTTCTTGTCCTCAAAGGCGCTACCACTCATGCGGGTGTAGGCGTTGTTGAGATTGCCCACGAGGCGCGCCGCAAAGGCGCGATTGCCGCCACTCTGACCATTGGGCCAGGTGTTGTGGTAGGCGTGGAGGTTCTGCATGCTGCCGATGGGCATGTCGCGCATCTTGCCCTCAGGCACGAGGCTGCCCTTTTCGACGATGGGGGCGTCTTGCTTCGTGCGGCGGGCGAACTCTGTGCCGCTGAGGTTTTCCTTGTTGAGCAGCAGGGAGAGGTCTTGCTTGAGACCGCCCATGCTCACGTTGGTGGGCAGGGTGTAGGAGGAGGTGGTGATGTCAAAGAAGTAGGGAGAGCCTGCACTGCGTGAGCTATTCGAGCTCAGAGGCAGTGTCTGGAGAGTGAGCAGCTTCGCATTGTTCTCAATGGGCTGTGAGAGCTCCTCATAGAGCTCACTGCCGACGAAGGAGGGGGGAGGGGTGTCCCAGGTGCGGTGGAGTGCCTCGATGGGGTCATTGGTTTCTTCGAGTGCTTCGATGTTGATTTTTGCCTTTTGGTTCTCTCCTCCTACCCACCAGGCGTACTGGCTGGTGTTGTTGCCACGTGAGGGCATGGAGATCAGGTCAGCATAGATGTACTGATCGCGTGAGGCATTCGTGCCGAGTGTGCCCTCCCCGATGAGGCAGATGCGCTTGCCTGGCTGTCGGCTGCTGAGCTGCTTGTAGGCACCGAGCTGTTGTGTGGCCTTCTCATCACGCGAGGAGATGAGCCAGCGGCGGAACATGGAGGGGCGTCCCTTTTCGTAGGTCTCTTGGATCTTGCTGCCTTTGCCACTCACGCTATCACCGTAGATAGGACCATCCCAGCTGTTCCAAACTCCGAGGAGGTAGGGATTGGAGCCTCCATCGCTGCTGTTGAGGATGCCTGAGTTCGCCGTGACGCGCTGGTCGGGTCCGACTTCGGTTTGCAGGGCGGCGATGGCGGCATCGAGACCGAGCTTTGCCTGCTGGCGGGCTTCCTCGACGAGGAGCTTTTGGGCGGCGATGCGGTTGCGACTCGCGACGAGTGACATGAGACCTATCGCGATGAGCGCGATGAGGACCATGAG
>CAYJLP010000101.1:0-5649 GCA_964371115.1 uncultured Akkermansia sp.
TTACGCGTTCGAAACGCTTGAGAACGGAACGCTTACCGCCTACGGTACCTGTAGCTTTGAGTGTAGAGTGCTTGGACATGTCTGTGTGTTTGTGTATAAAAGAAGTTGTGTGAACCGCATCTCTGCGATTTCTTGGTGGGAGTTTATAAACTTTTCTTGAGTGTTTGGCAAGCAAAATCTCTTTCTTCTTGCCAAAATTTTTCTACGCGTAAAGATCGCGGCGCGCTCAGTGACGCTCATGGTTGTCGAGCTGATGGAGCATCTCGGCGGCCTGTGCATGCCCCCTAATCGCGGCATTCTCCAACCAGTAGCGAGCCTTGTCTTTCACCTTTCTCTTTCTACTGAGATAGTAGCGTCCTAGCTCATACATCGCGCGCGAATCACCCTGCTCAGCGGCAGTCGTGTACCACTGGACAGCCTTGCGCGAGTTTTTGGGGAGACCTACTCCCTTTTCAAAACAGGAGGCGAGCTCATATTGAGCATCTGCATCTCCCCCCTGTGAGGCAAGCTGGAGATATTGCGCCGCTTCTGCGGCGTTCTTTCGCTTGCCAAAGCCGTGCAGGTAGCACATCGCTAGAGCACTGAGTGCTGCGGGATAGAGCTGCTGCGCGGCCTGGGTGTACCAGTACACCGCCTTGATCGCATTCTGTGTGAGTGGAGGGATTCCTAATTCATAAAATCCCCCCATCAGAAATTGAGCCTCTACAGCTCCCTGCTTTGCGGCCTGTTCAAACCAATAAAGCGACTTCTCGTAGCTCTGCTCAATGCTGTCACCATCTCCACGATAATACCAGCTACCAAGCTCAAGCTGAGCTTCACGCACGCCTGCTTCGGCGGCCTGCTTCAGACCATTGATATTACGATCTAAATATGTTTTACTCTTGGGCATATTGCAATCCTCAGTGGATCTCCTCACCAGACGCCATAGTAGTCGTCTAGAGGAGGAAATCCATCATCCTTTCAAAGAAGGAGTATTGCAAAGATTATATGAAAAGTCAAATAAAAACAGTACCGAGAGGTCTAATACTATATTGATTCTGAATACTAATACTAAATATTACACCTACATAAATAGACGTTTCGTTGATAGGTATCATGATTTCCTCAACGTTTCTATCGCGTCCAGCGACTCAGGAACTCCGAGTGCCGCAGCCGTTCTAAACCAGTGCAGGGCGAGGCTCTTGTTGGGCTGCATGCCCAATTCACCATTGCTGTAGAACTCTCCGAGCTCCATAGCAGCTTTGGCCGAGCCATTGCGATGTGCGAGTGTGTACCATGCGATCGTCTCATCGCTGTTGGGCGCCACCCCTACCCCCTCGCGATAGCAGCGGGCGAGCTCTAGCTGAGCCAGAGGGCTCTTGAGCTTTGCACCTCGGCTCAGGTAGCTCACGGCGAGCTTCGGATTGCCTGCCTTGTATAGCAGCCCGAGCTTGGTGTAGGCCTCGGCTTCTCCCTGTGCGGCGGCCTTGCGCCACCAAGAGACAGCCTTGTGCACATCCATGGGGACACTGCCATGCAAATCGTCATCCATGTAGTCGTTGCCCAGCTGGAGTTGAGCTCGAGCGTCCCCCTGCTGCGCTTGCTTCACATAGCGATGCTGAGGGCGGGGGAATCCTGGCAGCTGCTGCAAGTCGACCTGGACACTGCGGTTCGCCCCCTTAACGGGGTAGAACCACCACGTGGGGATGTCACCGAGCGATTTGCCATTCTTATCAAAAACTTCAAAGTGGTACACATAGGAAGGCTCAATACAGACCGTATCACCATTGCGGATGCGCGAATAACGCCAACGCTCCACCTCGAGCCAGCGCGCCAACATGGCGTCAAGCTCGGGGCTACGCTCCAAATAGGAGCTGCTATTCTCGACATCGACGAGGGCGGCGGCTATGCTCACCTTGATACGATGAGCTGATGATGCATAGAGCTTTAGCTGCTCTCTAATGTTATCATTCTCGCGATCACCAGCCTTCTCTATCTTGAAGAAGTCATCAAAGTCGTTTGCTTGTGTGTAGATGTTTTTATCTTGGCAGCCTGTCGTGAGAGCCATCATGAGGATGGCAGCGCAGGCACTGACGTAGTTGGGGGGGCGTTTCATCTTTAGGGTTTATTATATAGTTATTTCCTCTGGCTTGGAGACCACGCCATTCGTACCCGCGCGGGTGTACCATTGACGCGCGAGCTGCGCATCGGCGATGACACCGCGTCCGTACTCATAGGCTTCTGCGAGAGCCCACTGGGCTTGGGCGTGATTGAGCTCCGCGGCTTGAGCGAGTAGGTAGACCGTCTTGCTATCATTTTGGGCGACACCGTAGCCCTCAGCATAGCAGCGAGAGAGGGTGTAGCAGGCATCGGCGACTCCGCCTGTGGCGGCGGTTTTGAGCCAGTAAATAGCCTCGGATAGATCGCGGTATTTTTTGTTGGATTCAAGGTAGAGTTTTCCAAGGAGGTATTGAGCCTCGAGCTCGCCCTGTTCTGCGGCTTTCTTCCACCAATAGAGGGCGAGGTCAAAGCGGGGCGGCTCCAAGGCCGTGCCCATGTGGTGCAATCCGAGCTGGAGCTGCGCGAGCGCATTGCCATGCTCCGCTGCGATCTCCCACCAGTGCAGTGCCTGACGTCTATCAGCGATCACGCCCTCACCCTTCGAGTAGGCTAGAGCGAGGCTGAGCTGGGCGGGAATGATGCCCTGCTTGGCTGATTTTTTCCACCAGTTGATGGCTTTTTTGTCATTGGATTCGACCCCCTCGCCGTAGCGGTAGCGCGTCGCTACCTCGTGCTGGGCGTCGGCGTGCCCCTGCTCGGCCGCCTTGAGACACCAGGAGAAGATCTCCTCCTGCTTCTCTTGCGCCTCAACGGAGTCTTGCAGACAGAGGGCGTATTCGAATTGAGCCACGGCATCCCCGAGCTCCGCGCCGCGATGGAAGCAAAAGAGAGCCTTGCTCTCATCAGCCGCACAGCCCTCTCCCGTCAGGTAGCAGAAGGCCAAAAAGCGGTAGGCCTGAGCGTAGTCTTGGGCGGAGGACTTCTTCCACCAATAAACGGCGCGTGAGGCATTCTCCTCCACGCCCAGTCCCTTCATGTAGCAATAGCCCAGCAGCTGCTGCGAGGCGGCATCCCCCTGCTTTGCCGACTGATACCACCAGCCAGCCGCTTTCTCAGCACTCTGATGCACCCCCTCACCACGCTGGTAGCGGTAGCCGAGCAGGCGCTGAGCCTCAGCATCTCCTCCCTCAGCATCAATCATGAGTGCCTCCAGCGTGGGCTCTGCACGAGCCGTGCTGCAGTGGAGTATTTTTTTTAATCGGTCAAGCAGTGACATAAGCTTGTAAGAAATTAGAAATTCGTATAACATCACAACGACAGCATGTCATTCGCGATTGTCCTATTCTAATTCCAAATTCGACACAAGTCAACCTAGATTTGATAGTATGCCGCACTTGGTTTGCGAAGCAAATTATTTAGGTAACTTCTAATTTCTCGCGAGACGAGATTTTGAGATGATTTTCGTAAAAAATCGCCTCTACGCCAAATTCGTCGCGGTGAGAAAAGCGCCTATCTACTATCCACGGCTTCAATACTGCAGCGCGCCATGCCGTACAGGCATGTATCAGTTGTTGGAGCAAAAGGCACTCCCGTACCACTCCTCCAACAACTGCGCCTGCACATCTATTGATTCATGTAAGGGGCGGCGAGTCTGACGCAGCACCTAGAAATCCAGCCGAAAAGAACTCAAAAAATACCTCGCGAGAAATTAGTCCCCCTACAGCTAGAATAATCACGTAGCGTCGTATCGCGGCGATTCATCATTCGCCTCTCATCAGCTGATTTTTTGCGACTCATCCACCGCCATCATCGCGGCACCGAGCAGCCCCGCGTCTGTGCCAAAATGAGCGCTCGTGATCGTGAGTGAGCGGTAGTGGAGGGGCATGAGCTGTGACTGAAGAAAGCGATCTAGAGGGTCAAAGAGGAGGTCCCCCGCCTTGGACACACCGCCGCCGAGGATGATGCGATCGGGTGCGATGGAGAACATCAAATTCATAATCAGGCATGCCAGCTTCTCTGCAAAGTCGATGTAGACCTGCGCCGCGATGGCATCGCCCTCGCGTGCGGCGAGCTCGAGCTGGTAGGCATCGCACTGCTCCTCACTACGCGCGATGCCTGCGGCTGCGTAGCGCGCCATGGCATCTGCCGTGAGCTCATTGTGACCGATATACTCTTCTATTCCTCCGCGGTTGCCATAGGGACCAGGCTTGCCCTTGTAGTCGATGCTGCACATACCGAGCTCTGCTGCTCCGCGGCTGCGTAGCATCTGGTTATTGATAACAATACCTCCGCCTATGCCTGTGCCGAGTGTGAGACTAACGACGTTCTCAAAGCCCTTCCCCGCTCCGAGCTTCCACTCCGCATAGGCCATGCAGTTCGCATCATTATCCATATAGACGGGCAGCCCTATTGCCTCCTCCATCATCGCGAGGATGGGGAGTGTCTCATCAAAGGCGGGGACATTAACGAGGCGACCCAGCGTGCGATTCTTGAAATCAACCCATCCGGGGATACCCAGCCCGACAGCTACGACATCGGGATACTCTACACGGAGGGTACGGACGCAGTCGCACATCGCCTGAATAATGCTCTGCGTATCAGCTAAACACTGCGTATCAATAGGCTCAGCGCGACGAATAATCTCTATACCTCGGCAGACGGCCATTTTGATGGTCGTGCCGCCAAAATCTACCCCGATGGATGTTGCTTGATCTGACATAGTGTCTATTTACCCATCAGAGGCGCAGGTGTCAAGCTCAAAGTCATTCCGCGTGAACTCTACGCATAGCAGCACGCAGACCACAGCCTCACAAAAAGCACCAAGTCGCACTCCTGCGAGGGGTGCGGCTTGGCTTCTTATGAATCTGTAATCGCTCAGGACTCCAGCTCCTCTTCATCGAGAGGGAGCAGGTGGTCGAGTAGGTTTTCTACATTCAACTTCACACTACTGCGTGCGGCAAGCTGCTTGAGCTCCATGTCGGGGTACTCATCGCCGATGATAAGCGCGTAGCGTGCGCCTATCTTCTCTGCGCGCTTGATCTGCGCGTTGAAGCGTGCGGCTGTAAGGGGGAGATCGACGCGCACGCCCATGTCGCGCAGCGAGGAGGCGAGCGCGAGCAGCTCGCGACGCTTCTCCGGAGCAGCTTGGATGAGGCAGACGTCGCAGGCATTGGGCTTGAGAGCCGCATCACGCAGGGCGCGCGCAGCGGGGCACTCCTCGATGAGGTGAGCGATCACCGCATCTCCCATGGCGAAGCCCGTCGCTGGCATGTCGATGGCGTCATTGGAGAGTGTCTTGACGAGATTATCATAGCGCCCCCCGCCCGCGATAGCGCGCAGGCTGCGGGCTTGGTCAAAGATTTCAAACACGAGCCCTGTGTAATAGGCCAGACCGCGCACGACGGAGAGATCAAGCTTCACATAGTCCGCCAGCCCGCGTGCCTCGAGTTCGTCGCGCACGATGTTGTAGCGTGGCGAGCAGTCAGCGGGTGGTGACTCAATGAAGGCGATGAGGCTATCGCGCTTGAGCCCAAAGACGGCGAGCTTTTCTTCGCATTCCTCGGGGCGGTCGCGCTCGAGCTTATCGACGATGGCGAGGAACTGGGGGAT
>CAYJLP010000101.1:5659-9340 GCA_964371115.1 uncultured Akkermansia sp.
GATGTCCTCCTCAGCGATGCCTGCATTCTTCGCATAGTTGATCCATACTTCGCGATCACTGACGCGCACGATGAAGTCCTTAGAGCTAAAGCCCAGCTCGCGCATGCAGTCGATGGAGAGCGCGATGAGCTCGGCATCAGCTCCCTCGCTGCTCTCTCCGAGGATGTCAGCGTTGAATTGGACGAACTCGCGCAGACGTCCCTTTTGAGGCTTTTCGTAGCGGAAGCAAGAGCCGATTTCAAACCACTTTAGCGGCTTGCTATACTCGCGCTGGTAGCCCGCGGCGATACGACCGAGTGATGCCGTGAGCTCAGGGCGCAGCGTGACGTCGCGCTCGCCCTGATCGGTGAAGCGGAAGAGTTGGCTGGAGAGCTCGCCGCCAGACTTTTTGAGATAAAGCTCCGTGGCTTCGAGGACAGGTGCCTCCCATTCGCTAAAACCGTAGCGCGCCGCGACGCGTCTCCAGACAGAGAAAAGGTAGCTACGAAAGGCGTATTCTTGCGGTGAAAAGTCGCGAAATCCAGTCAGGGGGGCAAAGCGTGCGTCAGGCATATTACTTAGTTGTTTTCTTGATCGTTTGTGGCACGATTATACTTATTTTTCCGTCACTGGCAAGCCCCTTTCCTCACGTGACTCCCTAGATAGGGTAGAAAATATGCTTGATAGTAAAAAATGAGCGTGATATATTATGCCAATGCGTAGGTTACATTCCTTTTCACCTTTTCTCGCGCTGGGGCTCCTCCTCGCGTCTATTTTTCTCTATGCGAGGGCCAGCTCGCCCAAGAGCAGCTCCAGTCACGCCCTGTCTGTGAACTGCTATTACATCACGAAACTCATCAAGGATGGGGTGGTGCAGTACGTCCTAGCCCCTTTCCGCATCGATCAGCATCGCCGTCTCAATCCTGAGGAGCTCAGCTACTATCCCAGCTTTGAGACTCTGCTTGCCGAGCTCTTGGAGCTGAACTCCTATGGTCTCCATCCTGCGCCGAGGATCTTTTATGTAGGAGCTGTGTGCAATAGCCGCCTCCCCCGCCAGAACTACCCCTACCTCGACCTCGATGCGAATGAGACACAGCGCATCGCACGCTTCTACCCAAAGAGCCGCATCGTCTCACGTCGCGGCAGGGAATCCAGAGCCTGAGCTCTCACCGTGGGCGCGATTGCGCAGCACCACGCTTTAAAATAGCGATCAAGCAGGAAGCCATCTTCATGACGAAGATGGCTTCTTTGTAGCTATCTATTCTGAGGGCTGCTCCATTCTCATCATTGCTTGTCGCAGCATCAGAAAATGGAAGCCGCCTTCAGGTAAATCACGCCTCTCCAGGGAGAGTTTCACCCGTGACAATCTCTTCAAGCGTCTGGCGGCGGCGGATGATATCCCAGCTCTCGCCATCGACGAGCACCTCGGCGGCTAGCGGACGGGAATTGTAAGTGGAGGACATGGTGAAGCCGTAGGCGCCTGCACTCATCTCCGCGAGTAGCTCACCGGGCTTCACATCAGCGACGAGGCGATTGGTGGCTTGGAAGTCACCTGATTCGCAGATAGGACCGACGAGATCAGCGACGACGTCCTCACCGCAGTCCTGCTTGAGCGGCCAGAACTCATGGTGACCTTCATAGAGTGCAGGGCGGATGATGTCGTTCATCCCAGCGTCAATCATCTTGAAGAGCTTCGCTGGGGTGAAGCTCTGCGTCTTCTCATCAAAGCGGGGTGCGCCTTGCTTCTCATAGAGGCAGCGCGTGAGCATGGCGCAGGCATTGCCTACGAGACGGCGACCGGGCTCAAAGACGATCTTGAGGCCGAGATCCTTGAGCAGCGGGATGATGGCATCCGCGTAGCCTTGGATGGTGATGTGGTCGGGATTGGCAGCCCACCACTCAGGCTTGCCCGAGTCGAGGCAGCCCTTGTAGACGATGCCTACTCCTCCACCGACGGAGAAGAACTCGATGCCGTATGTTTTCTTGAACTGCATGACGATGGGGGCAGCCTTCTCAATCGCCTCGACGAAGGGGGCGATCTCGGTGAGCTGAGAGCCGATGTGCATCTGGAGTCCCTTGATGTGGAGATGGGGCATCTCACGGGCGACGGTGGCGTAGGCCTCCTCGATGTGCGTGATGTCGATGCCGAACTTGCTCTCCTTTGTCCCAGTGGTGATGTACTTGTGCGTACGGGCGTCGACATGGGGATTCACACGGATGGCAATGGGGGCTTTCACTCCCATCTCTCCCGCGATGCGGTTGATCTCGCGGAGCTCGTCGAGGGATTCGCAGTTAAAGCAGTAGATCTGCTGCTCAATCGCATAGCGGATTTCTGGCTCTGTCTTGCCAACTCCTGCGTAGGTGCAGAGCTTCGGGTCACCGCCCGCATTGACGACACGCCAGAGCTCGCCTCCCGACACGATGTCAAATCCTACCCCCTGCTGGGCAAACAGGTTGAGAATCGCCTTGCTCGAGCATGCCTTGACCGCATAGGCGATGAGGTTATCCAGAGGTGCCAGTGCGTTCTGGAACTCAGCGAGATCGTCCAAGATGGTCTTCTTGCTGTAGACGAAGACGGGGGTTCCGACGGCTTCGGCGATGGAGCTGAGCTCTACTTGTTCACATTGCAGTGATCCATTGATGTAGTCAAACGAATGAGGCATAGTTAATTATATTGTAAAAATGGGAAAGATGAAAAAATTAGGATTCCTTGTCTATTTGCTTCAGTGAGAGCTTGCCCTCGTTGTCATCTGAGATCATGGTTGCCATCCAAGACAGGTCCTTGGAGTTCTCAAAGGCAAGCTTGATGAGTACCGTGATTGGAACCGCGAGCAGCATGCCTATAGGACCCAGCACCCAGCCCCAGAGGATGACGGAGAGCAGGACGACCGTGGTGGCGATGCCGAATTGCTTGCCGAGGAATAGAGGCTCAACACCATTACCAATCAAGAAATTAATAATCAGATAGCCTGCCAATACGATGAATCCATCACCCCAGCTATGCATCAGCCACGCAAGGAGGATGGGAGGGAGAGCTGCGGCAATCGAGCCGAAGGTGGGCACATAGTTGAGCACATAGGCGAGTACACCCCAGAGGAAGGCAAAGGGGACATTCATCGCCGTGCAGAGCCCCCATGCAAGCCCACCTGTGGCAAGGCTGCTGATAGTCTTGATAAAGAGGTAGCGCTGGATACCCAGCAGGGCGCGCAGCACCTGGTCTTTGCCCGTGTCGGAGCTGGTGAGCTTCTCCATATTGCGCTTGAAGAGGGGTGCTTCACCTAGGAAAAAAGTCATGAGAATGAGCACAATCGCGGTGATAGACATCACGGAGAATACCTTGCTCGTCAGCGTCTGGATGAGCTCCAGCATCTGCTGGGTGTCAAAGATCTCCTGAGGTGACTTCACCATAGAGCGTGCATGCTCTGCCAATCCGAACTTGTCCAGCCAGAGCATGATCTCGGAGTATTTCTCCGCAAAACGACTCGCCAGCTCGCCCTGAATACTCTCCTTGAGGTCAGCAGCGAGGAAATTAATCAAACTAATAATACCAAAAATCACCCCCACGTCCACCAAGACCGTGAAAGTCACCGCCAGCCAATGTGGAAGGCGCAGATAGCGACGCAGAAAATCCGTGATAGAATAACTGATAATCGCTAAAAAACTCGCAATAATGACAGGCAATACAATATCACGCGCATATTG
>CAYJLP010000102.1:0-9094 GCA_964371115.1 uncultured Akkermansia sp.
CGTATTTCCCAGCTCTCAATTTTACATTGATGAGGTCTAATAAAATTTCAAGCTTAAGATTTTTGATCTCATTTTCACTGTGTGATTTTTTCTTTTTAAAATTAATAATCTGATGATTAAGAAGGGAAGAAAGCTCTTCTGATTGTTGATAATACCCCATTGGTTTTTCCAATTCTTGAGAGTATTTCTCTTTAATCATCTTTAATTTTTCTTTTGATTCTTCTGCAATTCGCAAACGTGCTTCTGCATTGTTTGCTGCATCTATAGCATTTCCTGTTTCAGAGACAAGTTTAAACATCTCTTCAAAATACAAACGATGCTTGAGGGGTAAGTGTGTCAAGGTATTAAAAAAATCCTTTAGGATTATTTCTCTTAAATGCTCCTCATTGTCGGAATGAGGATAGCATTGCATTAGCTGCACTATAATAGCAACTCTCCTTATTGCCCTTATTTCTGATGGCGAGAAGTCGGTGGACTCATTGCTTATTTCGGCGTTTACTATTGCAACCAGTGCAGGTATCAGAAGGAGATGCTTGATATTCATTTCTCCATTCTAGGGGGCGTGGGTGGTATGTCAAGTTTATTGTAGTGATTCTGGCTTGTTTTCAATACCTTGTGTGAAAAATATTTTGACTACTTCCTCTAATCAAGTACGCAGACTGTATGTTCTTTATTAATATTGCCAAAGTAATAATATAGCAACTTATTCTTTGCAGTAGCTTGCAAGCTCGCGTTCGAACGCTAAAATGAGGTGTTTCAACCCACAGTCCTATTTTGCTACTTTTCCAAGTTTCAATATTCTGTGAGAGAATAAATCTTGCCCTGTATTTGAAACACCCTTCTTATCGCTGATATAATATGTCCAGTGAATGAGGCGCGAATCGTTGAAAGAAAAAAGGGGGATACTTACTCGATCTTCATACACATCCAGTTCCAACTCATGCCATTGGTTTGACTGTTGTTTGAAGCATCCTGCGGTTGTATTGACACGGATGCTTACCTCTGCAACTCGTATCAAGCCTGTCGCATCCTTTTTAGCGTTGTATTCATGCCATGCCACGCCGCCCAAATGATAGATGCCTATGCTTGGAGAGAGCTGCTCTGAGCCATTGTTGGTGAGTAATAAAACGTCGCGTGTCAGCCACGCTTTTGTATACTGAGAGGAGGAAGAAAAGGTAAAACTCCTGTAGACTTGATAGAGATTGCCCTGTTGATTCAATTGATAAATATGAACGACATAGTCATTCTTATCCGCACTGAGAACATTTCGCTTGATGCTCGCACAATAGCGCTCGGTATGCGACTGCATGGGTAGATAGGCTGATTCTGTGCTATTACTCAAGTGACTGGGTACTGGTATTTGTTGAGCAAGAAGCTCTGTCGCACTCAAAATAGCAACGATGGTGAGTGTGTATGTTGAAAATGTTGTCATGATCTTCTTTGTGTATCTACTCATAATTATTTAGCTGATAAGAGTGCGCCATAGAGAGAACGAATGGACGTTCTGTATCTCTCAATACTAGATTAAAGAGTCGCGTATTGCAAGGATAAAGAAATCAGTAGCAAGTTCATTGATACAGCTGTATTCATTCCATCTATTAAAAAGCCCTCTTCCTATGCAGGAAGAGGGCTTGATGTTGTTGAGTGTGTTGATGCTTTGATTAGCGCAGCTCGATGGTGTAGGTCTGTCCCTTCTTGAGCTCGAGGGCTGGTATCAGCATGAAGTCATTCGTCACGGTCGCGTCTATCTTCGTCCCTCCGACGAGGGCTTCTTTCACGTCCATGCGCTTGGGATACCAGACGGCAAAGCGGTTCTTGAAATCGCTCTGGGCGGTGATGACGAGCGTCTTGTCAGACGTCCACTCCGTGCTGATGGCACTCTGTACGTGGGACTCGTCCAAGAGAGCTTTCCACTTTGGATCACCAAGCAGGGCGACAACGTCGCGGTCATGCACGACGCCGACGTGGTCGCGTCCAAGCTTCTTCATATCCAGTCCTGCCTTGCCGAGGCTCTCGACGAGCTGACGCTGTCCACCCTGACTGATGCTGGAGCTGTTGAACTCGGCGTTCATCAGCTTCGGATCGATCTTCATGGTCTTCTCCAGCAGGAATTGGTTGTTGAGGTACCATGCCTCCGCGAGGCTGGTGCCCTTGCCATTGCCAAAGAAGAGGCTCAGCGCGCCCCAGCCGCCATCACCATACCACGAGGGGACGGTGTAGCCGAGCACCTGATTGCAGGTGTACTTGGAGAGCGAGGTGACGGCCATGCTGTCTCGGCTCTCGCGGACGTGGGCGTAGAGGCAGTTGCCCACGGCGAACCAGACGCGGCGCACGCCATCGGCCTTGATGCGTGTCTTGGCGTATTTCTCACTGAGCTGCTTGAGGGGCGCCATGTTGCCCTTCAGTGCTTGTGGGAGTACGGCTCCGGCAAAGTAGCGGATCTCATCGGGCTTCTGCTGATAGAAATTATTCGCATAGGAGAAGATGAGTCCCTTGCCGAAGGGCATTTCGAGGTTGTACTCGGTCGCGTGCGCCGAGGTGACGATGAGCTGAGGCTTTTTGTTGGCGAGCTCGTAGCTGAACTTGCCCTGCATGCCTTCCTTGCGCTTCGCGTCGCCCTCGGGTGTGCCCGCGTCGTAGACGGTCTCGACGGGCTTCGTGTAGCCTGATTGCTCAAAGACTTGGTAGTCGCGCCAGTCGGTGATGCTGCATCCGTGCTCAAAGCGTGAGGTGTCGATGTTCGTCGTCGAGAGGCTGCGCTTGATGGTCAGCGGCTGCTTGTCGCGTACGATGCGCATGGCGTCGTGTGCTGTGTAGCCAGTGATGATGCCCCACATGCAGTCGCCCCATGGGTCGGCGTCGATCTGGCGCGAGGCGCGGTGGATCTTGTTGACGAGCACATAGTTGATTTCCCCGGGTTTTGCGATGAAGGTGGCGTAGCGCGCACCGAGGTCTTTCATAGCACCTGCGCACCCTTGCAGGTCATTGAGCTCAATGAGCATGCTGTTGGGGTACTTCCCCACCATTTCTTCAGCAACTGCGAGCCAGTCTTCGTCCTGTGCGGTCTGCTTGGAGATGAAGACGAGGTTGGGCTGCTGGTTGACGAGGGCAGCGACGGGAGAGACCTTGGGCTCTACCTTCTTGGCTGCATCATTGCCCCCCTCCTGAAAAAAATCAGGAACGGTGAAGAAGAAGTTCGCCTCTTTCTGCGTGAAGATTTCCTTGCTCAGGTCGAGGATCTCTTGGTAGGTGATGGAGTCGATGTCCTGCTTGTAGGAGCGCAGCAGCTCAAGGTATTCGCTATCACTTTGCAGCTTGGCGAGACGGGCTTGCCAGAATCCTGCTTGGCGCAGGGCCTTCTCAGCCTGGCTGCGGATGGGTAGGATGGCGCGCTGGAAGTCGTCCTCCGTGATGGAGCCCTGAGCGATGCCGCCGAGGATGCTGCCTATGGCGGCGCTGACCTTTGTACGGTTCGCTAGGACCCCAGCACTGGTGCAGGTGAGGTAGGCGGCGTCATCGTAGTTGCTATTGGTGGTCAGGCTGACACGGGGGGAGTAGGCCTCGCCCAGATTCTGACGGATGCCGTCAAAGAGTTTTTCTCGGACGATGGAGACGAGTACGGTGAGGCGGCGGTTGCGCAGCTGGTCACGGCCGTCTCCGATGGGGAGGACCTGGGTAACGAGTGTCTTGTCGAGCTTGCTGTCGTAGCGCAGGAAGTCGCGCTGACCCCATGGCTGGAACTTCACCTCGCGCTTCTGCTCTGCCACGGGAGCAAAGTTCGCGTTGCGCGAGCCCATGGCGCCAAAGCTCTGCTCCAGCACGGGAAGCACATCGGCAATAGCAAAGTCGCCGACGATAGTGACCTCGATCGCGCCCTTCTGCAGGGCGGGCGTGAGGGCGGCTTTCACATCTTCGATGGTGATGGCTTCGAATTGCTTTTGCTCAGGGATGACAAAGCGGGGGTCGTCGCCGAAGAGCTTGCGCATCGCCTGATAGCTGTAGGCACCGTTTTCTGTGGTGGTGAGCTGATTGTAGATGGCAGGCAGGCCGCGGCGGAAGAGCTCGAGAGACTCGGGGCGGTAGCCAGGGTGCAGGATGGAGGCGATGAGCAGCTTGCATTGGAGGGCAAAGTCCTCTTTGCTAGAGCTACCCGAGAAGTTGAAGCGATCGTAGCCGACGGAGAAGCCGCGGCCGACGCGCTTGCCCGCGAGGATCTGCTGGAGCTCATCGTTGGAGTGGGCGACGAGGCCGCCTTGGTTGAGGATGGTGGAGGCGACGGCGGCGATGCCGGGCTTGCTCTTCTCATCCATCACGATGCTACCACCGTCGACGGCGACGCTGACGCTGATGCTGCCCTTGACCGAGTCGAGGGGCTTGAGGTTGATTTTCACACCATTGGAGAGCACGAGGGTCGTGACGTCGAGGTCCTCGATGGTGGTCTTGGAGACGATGCTGCCTGCTTCTCCTACCTTGTCGTAGGCGAAGGCGGCGACGGCTTTGTTCTCAGGGGCGGTGACTTTCTCAGCTTGGGAGAGTTCGAGTGCCTTGCGCAGGGCTTTCTCATCGACGCCTGTGGGGAGGCTGCCTGTCATGGAGAGCTTGATGCGCTTTTGGTCAAAGGATTTGACGAGGGCGGCTTGGGGGAGTTTTTTGTCGGCGAGTATCATGGCCTTGGCGGCTTGGAAGACGCGCATCTCCTCGGTGGGATCGGTCATGACGTTGCCTGTGTTCACCGCATCAATGTAAGTGGTGGCGACGGCGGCGGCATTGACGGCAGCCCAGCTGTCGATCTTGGCCTGTACCTGACTTTCCCAGATGGCGAGGATCTCCATGATCTCGGCGTCGCTGAAGCCGTGCTCGATGGCGCGGCGGTTCTCCTGCTCGATGGTCTGGAGTGCCTTGAGCCAGTTCTCGGGCTTTGCCGAGGCGGAGACGGAGTGGACGCGTGCGGTCTCAAGCAGGGGGCTGCTGCTGGTGTTCGCGCCGATGAGGGGGCTATCGGGCTGGCGGACGATGCGTGAGAGGCGGCGGTTGATGATGCTGTTGGCGATGTAGAGGGGAGCCTCGGCGATGCGTGTGGCGACGGAGTCGGGCTGGCGGGTGAAGGGGTCGACGATGTTGAGGCTCAGCGCGACGTTGGCGTCTTCGGGATTCGCGCGGACGAATTCATTCGCCGCGAGGTTGCTGAGCTTGCCGACGGGGACGTGGGCAGCACCCGTGCGCTTCTCTACCTTGGAGAAATGGGCAATGACCTGCTTTTCCATCATCGCGGGGTCAAAGTCACCCGTCACGATGAAGGTCATGCGATCGGGGGTGTAGAAATTGTTGTAATAATCGCGGAAGACCTGATAGGGCGTTTCCTTGATCATTTTGGGCGTACCGATGGGGAAGAACTTCGTGATGCGTGTGCCCTCGGTGAGCTGCGCGAGCTGGGCGATCATGAGGCGGTAGGACTCGGAGTCGCGCGCCTTGAGCTCGCTGATGATGACGCCGCGCTCCTTGTCGATAGCCTCTTCGGTGAGAGTCGCGCCATCGGCAAAGTCGCGGAAGATGTTGAGCGAGAAGTTCACCATTTCCTCATCTACCTTGGGGATGTCGAGCATGTAGACGGTGCGGTCGAGCGAGGTGTAGGCATTCACATCACTGCCAAAGGCGAGGCCCTTGCTCTGGAGCGCGGGGATGAGCTCGCCGCGCTTGTAGGTGCGGCTGCCGTTGAACATCAGATGCTCGAGGAAGTGGGCAATCCCGCTGGTCTCAGGAGTCTCATCGAGTGAGCCAAAGGCGACGTAGAGTCGCATGCTGGCGCGTCCCTGTGGCTCGGCGGTGGGGCGGATGATGTAGCGTAGGCCGTTGTCGAGCTGGCCGGTGATGACCTTCGCATCCTGCTTGAGGACGTTCTGATCGACGGCTGGCTGTGCGGCTGCGGGTGCAGCAGCAGCAGCGGGGACGGGGGCTTGCTGGGCGAGGGAGGGGCTCAAGATAGAGAAACTCAGAGCCAGAATAATTGCTTTTTTACTAGAGAATAAGTCAGGCATGCTATTGCTGACATTAGCATATTAGTTTCAGATGTCAAGTACTCGATTCGCGGGGGGATGGTTGTCTGTTGCGGGGTTTGCATCTTTCTTGTTCATTCCTATCCAGTTAACTCTTTTTTAGTTCAGCGAAAATGACACGGAATTCACGCATTTATGGCAAAAAACATCCTTGACGTCTCAGGGGGTTAGATCCATACTTTTTTACGATCATGACGCAGATTCTCTGCTCTGATCGCCTCACCGTTGATCCCCATTTGTTATGCTTGCCCACACACGGCGTCTCGTCGCCTTGGTCGTTCTTGTCTTTTTTCTCCTCGGATTTTTTCTTCCCTTTTACGGGGATTGGGATTTCTGGGTGACGCAGTTGCAATTCGTCCCTGCCTATGTGGGCAGTGGGACGGAGGAGCCAGCCGCGTTGTTCATTTTTCTAGGCTTGCTCGCGCTGACGCTGGTTTTTGGGCGTGTGTTTTGCAGCTGGCTCTGTCCGCTGGGGATCTTGCAGGACCTCGCGCATCGTTTCCGTCACCCCAGCGGTCGCTATAAGAAGAGCCGCGCACGCTACACGCCCAATCATCTCCTCATTCGTGGCATCTTTCTTGTCTTGACGATAGGGACGCTGATCGCGGGGAGCAATTATGTGCTCAGCTGGCTTGATCCCTACAGTATCAGCACGCGATTCGGCACGGCGGTGCTCCAGCCGCTGGGAGCGATGGTGTACCAGATGCTGGGCTACAGTGAGCGCGCGGCTGACTGGGCGCGCTATGCGCCGCTGGTGCTTTCCATCGTTGTTTTCTCGGTACTGCTGCCGCTGGGGATGGCCTTTGCGAAGGGACGTCTTTATTGCAATACGGTCTGTCCTGTGGGGAGTCTGCTGGGGCTGATCTCGCGCGTCGCGCCCTGCACGCCTAGCATCATGGACAAGACCTGCATCCGCTGCATGGACTGCACGACGTACTGCAAGGCGCATGCTATTGATATCAAGAATCTGCGCATTGACTCCACGCGCTGCGTCTCCTGCTACAAGTGTGTGGGCATCTGTGAGCAGGGGGCGATCACGCTCGCGCCTCACAAGCCCTTCCGCGCGCCTATAGAACCTGCTCCGCGCAAGCCTCGTAAGAAGAAAGCCCCCGCTGAGCCCAAAGCTACTCCAGCCCCCGATGACACACGCCGCGCGCTCATCGGCCTCGGGCTCACAGGCATCGCCACGACGCTGCTGCCCTCCTGCCAGCCTAGTGCAGCGGAGCAGGACGCGCAGTACGACACCGACCCCACCAAGGTGGGCAACAACTCCATGCGCTCTGCTATTCCACCGGGTGCGGGCTCATTGAACCTCTTCCTCGATGCGTGTACGGGCTGTAGCCTCTGCATCACGGCCTGTCCGACGAAGGTGCTGAAGCCCTCGCTCACAACGCTGGGGTGGGAGGGAATTAATAAGCCCTATCTTGATTATAGTAATGCCGCTTGTGCGTACAATTGTCATATCTGTGCTGATGCTTGCCCTGAGGGGGCGATTAAGGAACTTCCTCTTGAGGTGAAAAAACGCACGCAGATTGGGCTGGCTGCGGTGAATCAGACCCACTGCATTGTCTGGCAAGATCACAAGGAATGCGGCAAGTGCATTGCCGCCTGCCCCACCAAGGCGCTCAAGGGGAAGGATGTCGTCATCACAACCATCATCCCCAGCACCTGCACGGGCTGCAAGACCTGTGTTGACATCTGCCCTGTGAAGACCATCTCTCTACAAGAGGTGGAGGTCGAGGGGGTGATGAAGAAGATCGCCGTCATCGACTACTCACGCTGCATCGGCTGCGGCGAGTGCTCGTATACCTGTCCTTACAATGCGATCGAGGGGACGGATCAGGTATCGCCAGAGCTGGAAGAGGAGCTTTGTATCGGGTGTGGGGCTTGTGTGCCCGTGTGCCCTGCGAGGCCGAAGCGCGCCATGAGTGTCACGCCGAGGGCGAAGCAGCTGCTGCTACCTGCGGACGCGGAGAACGTGAGCTGAATGAGTAGAATAGTAGAGGGGTAGAAAGAATCACCCCGTTCAAGCCCTCCATGCGGGATTTCGATCTTGCCACGAGGGCTTTTTATTTGTAATATAAACGCCTATGAGTAAGCTCGAAGACCTTTTCGCTTTTTTGCGCATTCCCAGCGTATCCGCCCTGCCAGAGCATGCCCAAGATGTCGACGCCTGCGCCGATTTCTTGATGAACAAGCTTGACTCACTAGGCTTTGCGACCACCAAGCACCCCACCGCCATCCACCCCATCGTCGTCGCTCATAGCCCCAAGATCGAGGGCAAACCCACCGTCCTCATCTACGGTCACTACGACGTCATGCCCGTCGATCCCATCGAGCTCTGGGACAGCGATCCCTTCCAACCCGAGATCCGCGACGGTCGTATCTACGCACGCGGTGCCTCCGATGACAAGGGCGAGATCATGGCTCTCATCCACGGTGTCCAAGAGGTCATCGCCGAGGACGGCGCCCTCCCTCTCAATGTCACTTTCCTCCTCGAAGGCGAGGAAGAGCGCGGCAGTGAAACGCTCTTCGCCGCCCTCAAGGACAAGGCATTCGTCGATTCCCTCGCCTGCGATGTCATCCTCGTGAGCGACACGGGCATGGTTGCCGAGGAGATTCCCACGCTTTCCTATGGCCTCAAGGGTCTCTGCTGCTTTGAGCTCAAGGTCTCAGGCCCCGCCATGGATCTCCACTCTGGTATCTTTGGCGGAGCTGTCGCCAACCCCATCACGGCACTCAGCGAGCTCATCGCCTCCACGCATGATGCGGACAACCGTATCGCGGTTGAGGGCTTCTATGACGGTGTTGCCGAGATTGCCGATTGGGAGCGCGAGAGCTGGAGCCGCGTCCCAGGGATGAAGGACAGCGAGCTCTGCGAGCTCACAGGCGTCACCGCCCTGCGCACCGAGACTGGTCACACGGGAGCCGAATGCGTCTACGCACGCCCCACATTCGAACTCAATGGTATCCAAGGCGGCTATCAGGGCGAAGGCTCCAAGACGGTCATCCCCACCCACGCGCTTGCGAAGATGAGCTGC
>CAYJLP010000103.1:0-9062 GCA_964371115.1 uncultured Akkermansia sp.
AAACATGATCTCGGCGAGGTTGCGCGCGAGGTAGGTCTTGCCCACACCCGTGGGACCCATGAAGAGGAAGGAGCCGATGGGGCGGCGTGGGTCTTTGATGTCCGCACGACTGCGGCGCAGCGCGCGGGCGATGGCACCACAGGCATCGTCCTGTCCGATGACCTTGCTCTTGAGCTCGTCTTCCATGCGCAGGAGCTTGGCGGTCTCCTTCTCCTCCATGCGGGAGAGGGGGATGCCTGTCCAGCGGGAGAGCACCTTCATGATGTCGTCATCGTCGATCTCGTTGTAGTCGCCTTCTACATTCTTGCGCCAGATGTCCATGGCACTTTCGATGTTCTTTTTGATGGCGTTGCGCTGGTCGCGGAAGAGGGCTGCCTCTTCGAACTTGCGCTCGACTACGGCTGCTTGTTGGAGCTCATTGAGCTGCTCACGCTCGCGCTCGAGTACTTTGATATCCTCGGGGCGCGTCATGCGTGCGACCTGCTTGTGGGCTCCTGCTTCATCAATGATGTCGATGGCCTTGTCAGGCAGGAAGCGGCCAGTGATGTAGCGCTTGGAGAGGCTCGCGGCGGTCTCGAGTGCCTTGGGCGTGTAGCGGACGTGGTGGTGCTCTTCGTAGCGGTTGGCGAGGCCGTGGAGGATGAGGATGGTGTCATTCACCGAGGGCTCGGCGACCTGCACCTGCTGGAAGCGGCGCTCAAAGGCGGCGTCCTTCTCCACGTGCTTGCGGTATTCATTGAGTGTGGTGGCTCCGATGACCTGCAGCTCACCGCGCGAGAGGGCGGGCTTGATGATATTGGATGCATCCATGGTGCCTTCTGCCGAGCCTGCTCCTATCATGGTGTGGAGCTCATCGACGAAGAGGATGGTGTTCTTATTCTTCAGAATCTCATCCATGACGGCTTTAAGGCGCTCTTCGAACTGGCCGCGGTACTTGGTCCCTGCGACCATCATGGCGAGGTCGAGGGAGATGAGCTTCTTGCCCATGAGGAACTCGGGGACATCCTCGTCGACGATGAGCTGTGCGAGTCCCTCGACGATGGCTGACTTGCCCACTCCAGCCTCTCCGAGGAGGACGGGGTTGTTCTTCATACGGCGGCAGAGGATCTCGATGACGCGCTGGATCTCTTGCTTGCGCCCGATGACGGGGTCGAGCTCGCCGTTGCGCGCGCGCTGCGTGAGGTCGCGTCCGTAGATTTTGAGCACGTCGCCGCGGGGTTCCTCCTCGTTATTCATCTCATTGTTGAATTGGTTGCTCCCATGGTCGAAGTTGATGCCATCGTCGTTCTCATCGCTGTTGTTTGACGATGGGTTAAAGTGGGGGATGTTCTCTGCAAAGTCCTCTGAGACCTCGTCGGGGGGGAACTTGTGATTCGTCTCTTCAAGCACGCGCTCGCGCGCGATCTTGTAGGTCAGCCCGACGGAGGTGAGCGTCTGCAGCGCGATGCCATCGGAGTCCGAGAGCATGGCGAGCAGCAGGTGCTCGGTGCCGACGAAGGTGTGCTTGAGCGTCTTTGCCTCATGACCTGCGTTGACGATGAGTTTCTTTGCCCGTGGTGTGTAGGGTGGGGTGCCCGATTCATTGGGGGGCGCCTCTCCGGGGCTGAGGTCCTGCTCCAGTTGATCGATGAGCTGCTCAATATTGACGAGACTATGCTCCATGATATTGACTGCTATGCCTTGTCCAAGCTTGAGAATGCCGAGCAGGATGTGCTCGCCATTGATATAGCTGTGCTGGAGTCGCTCGGCCTCACGGCGGGCGATGTTGATCACTTGCAGAGCGCGTGGGGTGAAGTTATTCATATCGTTCTGTTGTAGGGCTTGAATTGTATAGAGAGCTTGTCGAGTGTGGTCTGCGCGAGCTGAGAGCGCAGGGCTTGTATCTGAAGGGTGCTCCCCTCGACGGGGAGCGAGGCGCGCTGGCGGAGGTGGGCGGAGCCCAGTGATACAGGCAGTGTGAAGAGTTCGTTGTTGATCTCATCGAGGCTGAGCTCCTCGCGTGTCGTCTCGAGGATGCCGAGGTGGAGTCCGAGGCTGATGAGCGAGATGGAGTCCACCAGCTCGCTGTAGCTCAGGCGTGACGCGTAGCGGATGATACCCATGGAGCGACCGATGAGGTCGCGTGCCTCCAGTTCATGCACCTCATAGATGTGCTCGCGTAGCTTGAGCTCACGTTGCGCCATGGTGGTGGCGATCTTGATGAGGCGCTTCATGACGATGCCTGTGTCGCCTTTTTTCGGGGGCTGACAGCGTAGGATGAAGAGGTTGCCCGTCTCCTCTTTCTCATCGGCGAAGACGGAGCTCAGCTCGAGATCGAGCTTCTCCAGAGCCGTGTGCACCTTGCTCAGCTCAGACGTGCAGGTCATGGCTGGCAGGTGCATGAGGATGAATAGCTGCACCGCGTCGCCGCATTCGTAGGGGAGGCTGGTGAGGTAGCCCGTCTCGGGATTTTGGGCAAAGCTCAGCTGCTGCTCTAGCGTGTCGGCGAGCTTGAGCGCGCGCTTGTGGCAGCTGCGCAGGGCGAGACCATGGCTGGAGCAGTGGATGACGAGATGCTCCTCCTCATTGGTCATGATGAAGCAGTCCTGCTTCTTTGGGATGAAGACTTCGCAGCCATCCTGGCGCGCAGCCATGCAGGGGGAGATGAGCTTGCGCTCCAGTAGGAGGCGTCGCTGCTGCCATGTGAGCTCACAGATCTCGGTGTGAAAGCTGGTCTTGAAGCTTGGTAGCGCCAGCACGTGGGGGCGCAGGTAGTCCATAGTCTGCTTCCTCTGCTCATCGAGACTCCAGCCTGGGTAGCAGTGATCGCTCAGCGAGCGCACCACGCGGGTGAGTGAGCCGAGGATGACATCATGATAGGCGTCTCCACAGAGTGCCCAGTTGAAGTTGCTTTGTAAAAGGGTATCGAGCTTCATGCGTCTGACTCTAGTTCATGGAGGAGATCTCTCAGGCGCGCGGCCTCCTCGTAGTGTTCGTCTCTGACGGCCTGCTCCATCTGGGCGAGTAGGTATGCACGCTGGGACTCGATGCTGACGGATCCCTCCTCAGTGGTATCTTTCTCGCGCTGGTCTACCTTGAACTGGACGCCTGAGGGATGGCGGCGAGCATGCAGGGTGAGTTTGTAGCACTCAGGGCAGCCTACGCGCCCCGTCTGGAGCATCTGGTCAAAGCGCAGACCACAGCTATGGCAGATGAAGTCTGCGGGGTGACCGTGTGCTAGCTCAGGGAGTGAGTCTCGCTGCTGCTGATGGGTGAGCTCGCGTATCAGCTCATCTACTTTTTGCTTAAGATTCTCAGGAAAAATACTCGCGTCAACTCCGAGTGCGCGAGGGTCAAAGAAGCCCCTTTCCTTGGCGCAGCGTTCGCAAAGAGATAGGTCGGTTGTTTTACCGTTGACGAGCTGCGTAAGAAAAATGTGTGCTTCTCGTCCGCATATCTGACATTTTTTCACGGCAATATTATAGCACAAGAGCTTGCTCTTGACTAGTAAAAGTAGCGTCAACGAGCAGCTTTTTAGGTTCATAACCTATAAAGCTGCTCGGAAAGTATTTTTTATTCTCTGACCGCTATGGGCGAAACAGGATTAGGACCACTTCAGGACGACCTTGCAGGATTTTCCTGTCAGCATGAGATCAAAGCCCTTTTCGAACTCGGTGTAGTCGAGCTCATGGGTGATGACAGGCGTCAGATCGAGTCCAGAGCGTATCATGGACTGCATGAGATACCAAGTGTCGAACATCTCGCGACCGTAGATGCCCTTCATCTGGAGTCCTTTCCAGATGACTGTGTTCCAGTCGACAGGGGAGCTGCTGGGCTGGATGCCGAGCAGCGAGATCTTTGCCCCATTGACGGAGTGCTTGATGATGTCGCCGAGGCTGGATGGGGCTCCACTCATCTCGAGGCAGACGTCAAAGCCCTCCTTGAGCTCGAGGCGTGCGCGGGCATCGTCGATGGATTCTCTCTGCACATTGATCGTTTCATCCGCGCCCATGAGCTTCGCGTATTCCAGCTTGCTATCCACGATGTCGGTGATGGTGACGCTGCGCGCTCCTGCTTTTTTGCAGACGGCAACAGCCATGACG
The DNA here is from genome assembly GCA_964371115.1 of uncultured Akkermansia sp. GTDB lineage: Bacteria > Verrucomicrobiota > Verrucomicrobiia > Verrucomicrobiales > Akkermansiaceae > Akkermansia. The sequence continues at coordinate 4,083 of CAYJLP010000103.1, forward strand.
CCGATGGGACCTGCACCTGTGATGAGGACGTCCTCACCGAGCAGATCCCACGAGAGTGCCGTGTAGGTAGCATTGCCACAGGCATCCATGATGGCGGCGACAGACTCAGGGATGGAGGGGTGGAGAGGGATGACGTTGAACTCAGGGATGGAGAGCAGCTCAGCAAAGCAGCCGGGGCGATTCACACCGACGCCCAGCGTGTTGGGGCAGAGGTGGTAGAGACCGCGATTGCAATTGCGGCAGGAGTGGCAGACGAGATGTCCCTCACCGGTGACGTAGTCGCCTACCTTCACCTTGGTTACACCTAGACCGATACGCTCGACGATACCGCAGTACTCGTGACCGACCTGCATGCCCACGGGGATGGTCTTTTGCGCCCACTCATCCCACTTCCAAATATGCACGTCTGTGCCGCAGATGGAGGCTTTTTTGATGCGGATAAGCACATCATTGTAACCGACTTCTGGCTCGGGAATGTCAATCAATTCCAAGCCGACGCCTGCTATTGTCTTTACTAGAGCTTTCATTGCGTGAAATATAGCGAAAAAAGCGTGCTTTTACAAGTCCAATACTTTATTATACTCAAAAATATCACAAGCACCCATCACTCAACAGCCTGCCATAGAGTCGTCGCGCCGTAGAGTCCCCAGGCATGAGAGTCGCCAGCTGGTGCACCCCTCGTATGGCAGGGCTAATCATGTCCAGGTACCAGCTCTTGTCCTGACGGTAGCCGAGATTGGAAAAGGCACCTAGAGCCTGCATGAGTCGCTGCAGGGTGCAGGCGCAGAAAATGCCGCGATCGACAGGCACGCCGCTCACCTCCTCCCAGAGTGAGAGTAGCTCCAGACGCTGCTCGAGAGAGAAATCCATGTATGGGTCAAAGATGAGCGAGCCTAGATCGTATTCATAACGCCCCATGCGCATACCTTGGAAATCGATGAGCCACGCGCCGCCCTCATGAATCATGATATTCTGGCTCTGCAAATCGCGATGCACAGGCATGCGCGGCAGGCTCGCGAGATCCTCCGCGAGATTCATCCACGCCTCCTGCTGCATCAGCTGCTCGCGTGCGGCGTCAGGCATCTGAGCATGCAGCGCGAGGAAGTGATCGGAGAAATACTCCTGCTCCCAGCGGTAGAGAGCCTCGTCAAAGGGGGCTTGCAGCTGCCAATCTGGGCGCAGCGCATAGAGAGGCAGCACGCCCTCAAAGCTGCTGCGGTAGAGCTCACGCAGCTCCGACCACCCACACTCACGATAGGAAAGCAGATCATGCACGCCTAAATCGCTCGTGAGGCAAGCCCCATTCCCCTCCGCATCCTGCCAAGACTCGATGATGGTAGGCACAGCTATGCCATAAGAAGCCAGCCCGCGAGCCGCCGCGAGAAAGGAAGCATTATCCGCGCGCTCATTCGTCCAGACGACGCCAATGACCCCATAGGCGCGGATGATGCAACGCCCCGACGCCCCCTTGGCAATGAGTTCAAAGCGAGACTCATCCACCTCAGAGATACCAGAGGCGACGAGCAGGGCGCGTATCTGCGCAAAGGGAGCAAGAGAAGCGTCGTTCATAAAAATACAAAGCTGAAAATCACATGCGGAAGAACTCCAGCTGCTCGTCATCGCTAGCCTTGGTCGGCTGAGGCTGTGGCTGAGCTGCTGGGACACCAGGGCGACGCGGCGTCGAGGCGACACGCGAGGCCGCAGGCACCGTCGCCGCCGAGCCGAGCGGATCTGGTGCAGCGTGATAGTCCATCTCATCATGGGCGGCTTTCTCCTCATAGAGATTCACCATCTGATGAGGAAGCGACTTGCTGACGCGTTCAAAGTCACGAGTCAGCGAACCCTCCTGCGCGAGGTGGCTGCTGTAGGACTGCTCAGGCACTGGCTGCTGGCGCGCGCCAGCGGACCTTTTCTTGGACTTGATCCCCTGTGTAGGTGCATTGCTCGCAGGCAGGATAGTCGCGCGCGCAGGCGCATCAGCGAGCAGCTCCAGCGTCGCGCCTATGCCAGCGATGAGCGCGAGGGCAAAGGCGATATAGATAGGCCAGCCCGCTGTGATGACGAGGACATACTTCTGCTCCCATGTAATGGGTGCCGTCTGCGCGTCGAGCGTCTGCGAGATATTGACGAGCCCGCCACCAGCGAGCGCGAGGCTCAAGATCCATGTCATCCACGAAAATAGTTGCATGCTGCCAGTTTACTCTTTTCTCTCTCTGGGGTCAAGCACAGGAAACATGAGGAGCAGAGTGAGAAGCGTGTAGAAATAAGCAAAACGCCCCTGATTTCTCTTGCTATTTGCGATTTACTTCGCTACAATGCCGCCGCCGTAGCGTGAGTCAGTCACACGAGCTCTCACCCTATGGGTACACTCAACCCAAACCTTATATAATAAGTATGAACGAACTCAAAGGTGCATGCATCATCGGTCAATCCGGTGGTCCCACAGCTGTGATCAACGCCAGCGTCCTCGGTGCTATTCAGGCCGCTCTCAACGCTCCCCAAGTGACACGCGTCTTCGGTGCTGCCAACGGCATCACAGGTGTCATTGATGGCAAGCTCTACGACATGGGTCAAGAAGACCCCGCAGAACTCGAACTGCTCAAGTTCACCCCCTCCTCCTCTCTCGGCACCTGCCGCTACAAGATGAAGAACCCCAAGGATGATCCTACCGACTATGCGAAGATCCTTGAAACCTTCAAGAAGTTCGACGTGCGTTACTTCTTCTACAACGGTGGCAACGACTCCATGGACACCTGCAACAAGATCTCCAAGTACATGCAGAAGAGCGGCTACGAGTGCCGCGTCATGGGCATCCCCAAGACCATCGACAACGACCTCTTTGGCACTGACCACTGCCCTGGTTTCTCCTCGGCGGCCAAGTACATCGCCACCTCCATCACCGAAATCAAGCACGACGTCTGCTGCTATGACACCAAGATGATCACCATCGTTGAGGTCATGGGGCGCAACGCTGGCTGGCTCACCGCCGCCGCTGCCCTTGCTAACCACGCAGGCGCTGGTCCTGACTACATCTACCTCCCTGAGGTTGACTTTGACATGGAAAGCTTCCTCTCCGACGTCGAGAAGACCTACAACGAGACCGGCAAGTGCCTCGTCGTCGTCTCCGAAGGTATCCATGACAAGAACGGCAAGTTCATCGCTGAAGCTGACACCAACGCCATGGACGGCTTTGGCCACGCCCAGCTCGGTGGTCTCGCCGCCAAGCTCACCGCAGTCGTTCGCGACCGCGTCCCCACCGCCAAGATCCGCGGCATCGAGTTCTCCCTTCTTCAGCGCTGCGCGACCCACGTCGCCTCCGCTACCGATGCGAACGAAGCCTACCTCGCAGGTCAGACCGCCGTCGAATCCGCCATCGCTGGTGTCACCGACAAGATGGTCGCCTTCGAACGCGACATGTCCAGCGGCTCCTACGTCTGCAAGACCATGCTCCTCGACCTCGCAAGTGTCGCCAACACGGAGAACAAGGTTCCCCGCGAATGGATCAACGCCGCTGGCAACAACGTCGAGCAAGCCTTCATCGACTACGCTCTGCCCCTCATCCAGGGTCAGACTGGTATGAAGACTGTCGACTCCCTGCCCCGCTTTGCACGCCTCCGCAAGGTACTCGCCGAGCCCTGCTCCGGTGGTTCCTGCTGCTGCGGCTAAAGCTAGCTAAGGGATAACAATTCCTCTACACAAAGCCACCCCCTTTCTCACGAGAGGGGGTGGCTTTCTCATTGACACGCGCGAGCACTTCTGCTATCAATGCAGAATGAAGCACCTGAAATGTACCTGCGCGGCTAGCATCGCCTGCCTCCTCCTACCCTCCTGTGAGATCTATAGCCTCTCGACGAATACAGGGCACTATGTCGATGCGGCTCTGAGCGGAGGAGAGGCGAGAAATGCCCACTACTCGGTGCACGCCTGGTCTCTGAGCTCCAGCGAGATCATCGAGCTGCAGAATGGCAAAGGAGACACCGTCTATATGCTCCCTATAACCATGAGTACCAATGTGGAGCTGCGCCCTCTGATCAGCTACGATGAGTTTGTTTTTGACGGACCTCGCTCCCGATGGGACACAGGAACGATGGAGCTCTCCGAGCCCACCGATCCCAAAAAGCTCTACGTGCCTCTCAAGCTCGTCAGGCAGTCGCGCGCCGCGCAGAAGCTGCGGCAATACGGAATACATCGCAAGGGACTCGACTACACCGGGGATCCGGACATCAAGAGCTATCTGCAGAAAGGGGCACGCCTGCCCGCGGGTTGGCAGATGCGCCGCATTGCTATCCCTAGGCTTGAGCAGATCATACGACATGATCTTGAGCTCGACGGTCGCTACTACAACGCAGGACGCACATTCACCCTCGCCAGAGCGGCACAAGTGGGCACAGTCGTCTGTGTAGATCTGCCATTGAGCATCGTGGGGCTCGTGCTTGCCTCCCTCTACGAAAGCACACTTGGGCACGCTCTGTAGCCCCTGTGGCAGAATTGGCGCGCTATCTCTTATAGGATGCTTTTTCTGCTACACCAGAGCTAATCAAAGCAAAAGTTCACAAGAACTAAGCACAACATGTAATCGAGATAGAGATGGAGCACACGAGAGACACGTTTCGAATGAATGCAGCATATAGGAGATACCGCTGCGCCTCACTGTGCATATTTTATTACTTTAGCTATAGGGGATCTTGCAAAAGACGCCACTCCGTCAAAATCGCATCATGATTGCCTCACTTGATAAGAAAGTTAGTATTAGTAATAAATCAGCTATAGAAAAAGTAGCATGATTTAGCAGAGTAGGCGCCTCATCTCCCCTTTCATGTGCTTCATTTGGAGGGAAAAGACAAAGTCTTTTTCAACCAAATGAAGATACATGCTACCGACCTTAGAGTGCGAAATTGGTCAAGAGAAAAACACAATCTGCGATCGAGCAGATTGAGACGAAGCAAGTGAGAGACACTTCTCGAACGATCCTGCAAAGCA
>CAYJLP010000104.1:0-1411 GCA_964371115.1 uncultured Akkermansia sp.
TAGAGCAGGCTAAGCTGATGATCTGAGCTTCGGCTCTCCCGTCGACTTTACGCCTCATGTTGAGGGAAGAGTAGTGTGAAATCTCACTTATCTCAATTCACCCCGTTAGCCTGCATGCGTGACAAAATCTTTATCTGTAAGGAAAATATACAACATTTGCAGGATGCTATAGTTCTGCGATGCATTTAGTGAAACATAGATGAATATCGCTTCTGCCCTCAATTCTACTAAGAGGCAAATCAAATCCGTTTACCTTTCTAAATTCCATATCTATATGTCATTTAGTATGTAATTATGATTTTGCGAGAACTTAACAGGACACTAGTGATCACCATAGTAATAATTCGTGAAATCCAGCTCGAAATTATCTCAAAATCTTGCAGCGCAAGGAAATTGAAGCCTCCTTTTGCTGAACGCTAAAGATGATTGTTCACCCAGCAAAAGAAAGCTTCATTATATGGAGGTTTTGCGCTGATGCGTTAGCTCGCATTTTGTTCTATTGCCACTGAGACAGCAATAATGGGGGCTGCTATTGCCAGTCGCTCTTTCTTCTATATTCAGGCTACATAAAAGATGCGCTGCGTGTGCTTTTGCCTAGCGTATGTCTTTCTGATAGGCGTTGGTCATGCTGTTTAGGTTGCCAAATAGAGTGCCGACTCCTGAGATGAGTGTTGAGGTTGCCGATTGGCGCGATTGGCTAGCCTGTGCGCGTGTGCTGTAGGCTTCCATTTGGCTCTGGCTATGGACTTGATCTGCTTGCTGGAGTTGCTGAGTGGTTTGGTTGTTGATGTCGTCTTGGAGGCGTGTGGCGAGGTCGCGCTCGCGCACAGCGATGCTGCCGCTGGAGACGAGGTTCGAGCTGGCGGCGTCCATCTGCGCGCGTGCGAGTTCACTTTGTGCGTTGCGTGAGGCGCGTGTGGCATTGCTCATGGCGATGTCGATCATGGCTTGTGCGCGCTGGCGTCCTTCTTCTTCTTGCTGAGCGGCGAGGCGATCAAGCATGCCTGCGCTTTGCTTTTGCGCTTGTGAGGAGATGAGGGTGCCGGCGACGTTGCCTATGGTTTGTGCGGAGGTGGCTACTGTTGAGAATCCCATAGCGGTGAGGCTACACCTCTATGCGTAGGCTGTCGAGCTCCAAGTGGGGGTGTGTGCAGTGTGTCGCGTGGGATGGACTGCGCGTGCGGCTCTCTCATTGCTCTGCGAGCCATGCGCAGAAGCCGCGAGCCCAGGTGAGGGAGATGCCGGGGAGCTCGGAGAGGTCTTCGGGGCTGCGTGTGCGGATGTTTTTGATGCTGCGGTAGGTTTTGAAAAGGAGCTCTTTGCGCTTTGCTGTCATGCTGGGGTAGGCATCTAGCTGACTTTCTTTGACGCGCTTGCGCACGAGCAGTTCGTTGTAGTTGTTGGCAAAGCG
>CAYJLP010000104.1:1421-9035 GCA_964371115.1 uncultured Akkermansia sp.
GTCGCGGAGGCGTTGGAGGAGCTTGAGCGCGCCCGAGTTCTTTGGCAGGATGATGGGCTCGCTCTGCTCAGGGAGGTAGACTTCCTCGTGACGCTTTGCCAGACCGATGAGGGGCATGCCACCGAGTCCGACCTCGAGTAGCACGTCGCGCGCGATGCCGAGCTGCCCCTTGCCACCGTCGACGACGACGAGGTCGGGGACGGTGATGGGGGCGCGTCCCTCGCGGCTGAGCTGCTTGAGCCAGCTGTAGGCGTCGAGCTCGGCTGGCTTCTCATGGAGCCGCGAGCTTTCTTTGAGGATGCGGGTGTAGCGGCGGCGGATGACTTCGAGCATGGAGGCGAAGTCGTTCTGCCCATCGACTCCACGGATGCGGTAGCGGCGGTAGGCTTTGTTCTCGGGGCGTCCATGGGTGAATCTGACCATGGAGGCGACGATGTGGTTGTCGGAGAGGTTGGAGATGTCAAAGCATTCCATGATGGCAGGCCCAGGGATACTCAGCGCGCGCCCGAGCTCAGCGAGGTCGTCGTCGGGGCGTACGGTGCCGGGGAGGTCTCCTGTTTTTCTCGTAAAGCGTCGTGCGGGCTCGAGGGTTTTTAAAATATTCTCTCGTATGTCGCGCAGGCGTGCGGCCTGCTCGAACTCGAGGGCGTCGGAGGCGGCTTCCATCTCGGCGCTGAGCGCATCGAGGTGCTCTTTGCGGCCGCGTGTGCCTTCGAGTAGACCGAGGGCGGATTCGAATTGCTCGCGGTAGTCCTCGGGGCTGATGCGTCCGATGCAGGGCGCGGAGCAGTGGCGGATGAGGTCGTCGTGGCAGTGGCGGTATTCCTTCTCCCCTGGGTTGCGTGCGCTGCAGCTGCGTAGGCGGAAGCGGTGGTTGAGCCATTCGACGGTTTCTTTCAGCGCGTTGGCATGGACGAAGGGCCCGATGTAGCGCGCGCCGTCTTCTTTGCGCAGGCGTACGAGGCTGAGGCGGGGGAGGGGGTCTTGGCGTGAGGCGCGCAGCAGGTAGTAGCGCTTGTCGTCGCGTAGCTGGATGTTGTAGTGGGGGCGGTAGTCTTTGATGAGCTTTTGCTCGAGGATCATCGCCTCAGAGTCGTTGCGCAGCTCGTAGTAGTCAAAGTCGCGGATGGCCGCGATGAGGGCGCGTGTCTTATGGTCGCTGAGTGTGGTGCGTGAGGGGGAGAAGTAGTTTGCCAAGCGTCTCTTGAGGTTCTTCGCCTTGCCCACATAGATGATGTGGCCTCCCTCGCCCTTCATGAGGTAGACACCCGCGCAGTGCGGTGTGCTGCGCCATTTTTCCTTGAGCTCATTGCTGGTCATTGCGAGGGGATTGTAGCATGCGCGAGGTGAAAATCAATAGGGAAGCTCGTCAGGGGCTGGCGGTACGCCAAAAAAAAAGAGAGAAGATCCGGTGTCTTCTCTCTATTTTCTCATGTTTGTTCTTGCGTGACGTTCGTTTCATGTGTGTTAATGATGGTGTGCTTCATGCAGGAGTTCCTAGAGTAGGTGTGAAGTAGGAAATGTGTGTAAGCTTGCAGGGAGCTCCAGTGCTGAATAGCTTTTATAGGGTGGTTTTGGTGTAGAGTATTGTGTGTAAGTAGGGCAGTTTTCTGATTGATTAGCTTCTTAGGGGGTGGGTATTTGAGCAAGGGCAGAGGTGTAGAGTAGTAGGTTGGGTGTTGGTAGGTAATTCTAGGCAGGCAACTATTTTCTCACTAGTAGGGAAGTCAGATGGTTTTTTTCGTAGGGTGGTGGTTTATAGGGGAATTGTGTGTGTGGGGGGGGGGGTATAGGGTAGTTGTAGTTCGGTGGGTAGCTAGATCCGATGAGACGGTTGGTAGTAGTTGATCGCTATTAGGGGTTGGTGTGCGAGCAAGCTGGTGGAGTATGTTCTCGTTGCTATAGGGTAGTGGGGTTGGTGGTTTCTCTCGCGGGGGTTCTCCCTAGATTGAGAAAAGTCGCGTGCTGTTGTCTTATTAGCAGGACGAGTCTTACTCTCGTGCCGTCCGAAGATGTTTAGATCATAGCGGGAAGAGAGAAAAAAGTAAACTATATTTTTCGTTTCTCTGTCTCCTCTTTTCTTATTGATTATGAGGAGTGAAATACTTAAATCTATTAGTTAGATGTTTTTTCTTGATTTTATTGTCATTTATAATTAGTCCGTTTCGTTTGTTTTGGTATGACGATTTCTTATTGCTTTTTTAAAGATAGTTATAAGAAAATTTAATGAATTTAATGAGACGTTTTTTTTATGAGCTTTAGGGGGTCTTTGGGAAATTTTGGGTTTTTAAACGAGTGCTAAGGCAGTGCTACTTTAACTATTTTTATGGAAAATAATTGATAATTAATGACTGATATAGGTTTGAATATGCCGAAAGCGAGAAAAACTCGAAAGTGTATCGAGGTTGGATTTTGTAGATGTGTGAGTTGGAGATCTTCTCTAGATTCTCACTATTCTAAATAAGCAGACGCGTTGGAAGGGGGAGGTATCTCTCAAATTGTTTAAATATCTGATACTATCAATGAAAGCTATAGAATGGGCAAGTAGCTCGCGCAGCTGACGGTGACGCCAGCTGCGCGCAAAGAGATACTATGGCTAGACTGATATTAAGGGAGGGCTCGGATGATGCGCCCTATCCCCATCTATCAATCAGCGGCGGGATGCGAGAAAGTCTCGCACCGCCTGTGCTATTGTGTCGCGTGCACTGAGAGGTGGTAGTCCCCAGTTGGTGAGTTTGCTGCACTGCATAGCGCTATGGCGGGGACGCTCGTCGCGACCGATGAGAAAGTCCTCCAGCCTCTGCTTGGCGATGCTAGGTGGCTGTGTGATGGCACCCTGCGCGACGAGCTCCTCGATGGTCATCGACGCGCAATCCCACCACGATAGAGGGGTATCGCCCTGTGAGCAGAGATGCACGATGCCGCGCGCTTCTGGCCGTGCGATTAGCTCGAGGCAGAGCCGTGCGATGTCGCGTGCGTGTGTGGGCATGGAGAACTTGTCCGTCACTGCGGCGAGTGCGTCGCCGCGGAGTGCGCGTGCGCAGTTCGTCTCGATAAAACTTGGCTTGGCAGGATTCCCGCAGACCCAAGACACGCGGCAGACTAGGGCGTCGGTGTAGGCATCCATGACCTGCGCCTCACCCTCTTCCTTGCTCCCTGCATATATATTGAGAGGCTTGCACTTGGTTGATTCATCCTTGAAGCCCGCCTTGCGTCCATCGAGTACATAGTCAGTGGATAGATGGATGAAGCGCGCGCCCGTATGGCGACAGCCCAGCGCCATTGCGGCAGGAGCCATCGCATTGATACGATGCGCGAGAACAGGATCCTGCCCACATCGCTCCACATCGCTGATCGCGGCGCAGTTGATCACCGTTGCGCAGGGGTGCGCGATCACATAAGCGCTCAAGCCCTCGAAGTCCTCTAAGGGCATCTCCTCATGCGAGGGGGTTAGCAGCGTGTAGCTGCGCTTCTGCACCTCCTCCGCGAGGATCATCCCCGTGCGCCCTGACGCGCCGAATAGCAAAATGGATTGGTCATTTAAACTCATGCTTGTATTGTAGCAAAGCACATACTCTCTCCAAAGAAAAATATCAAAAATTGCAAAAAAAATCTTGACTCTTCGAGACACTTCCTGTATTATTGCCCCGCAACGCCGGATTAGCTCAGTGGTAGAGCTCCCGATTTGTAATCGGATGGTCATCAGTTCGAATCTGATATCCGGCTCTCCTCAATAAAGGGTAAGAATCTAAGATTAATGGATTTTTACCCTTTTTTCATTTTGGGCTAGGGGATCTTGCAAAAGACGTGCTGTGTCGCTCCTTTTCGAAATCTACAATTTCCCAGAACTAATTTTGCAAGGTTCCCTCTAGGGGGAGATCTTTCTTCTCAGGTGAAAGCTCTAGCATGGAAAGCATAGCCGAGGCTCAATCAGGCTTGAATCGTGCGCCATTTTGCAGTACACTTCCAGCATGAGTCTACTGCATTGCCCCGATCTCTACCGTTATCAACGCCGCCAATCTCGCGAAGTGATGGTGGGAGCCCTTGGTCTAGGGGCATCCCATCCCATACGCATCCAGTCCATGCTCACGTCCGACACGCTCGATACGCAGGCATGCGTGCGTGAGGCACTGGCACTCGCTGAGGCGGGCTGCGAGGTGATACGCCTCACGGCACAGACAAAGAGGTATGCGGCGAATCTCGAGCACATCGTGCGCGAGCTGCGCGCTGCAGGTTGCCATGTCCCGCTGGTCGCCGACATCCACTTCAAGCCTGACGCAGCGATGGAAGCCGCGAAATGGGTGGAGAAAATCCGCATCAACCCAGGGAACTTTGTCGATAAAAAACGCTTTGAATCCCGCGACTACACCGACGCCGAGTACGAAGAAGAGCTCGAGCGCATCAGGGAGAAGTTCACCCCACTCGCCCTCTTTTGCAAGGAGCAGGGCCGCGCCATGCGCATCGGGGCAAACCACGGCTCACTCTCCGACCGCATCCTCAATCGCTACGGCGATAGCCCTGAGGGCATGGTTGAAAGCGCGCTCGAGTTCGCCCGCGTCGCGCGCGAGCTGGATTATCACAACTTTGTCTTCTCCATGAAAGCATCGAACGTCAAAGTCATGATCGCTGCCTATCGCTTGCTCGTGAAGCGACTCATGGAGCAAGGGGCAGATTGGAACTACCCCATTCACCTCGGCGTCACCGAGGCCGGCGAGGGGGAAGATGCGCGCATCAAGAGCGCGATGGGCATAGGCTCCCTACTCGCAGACGGCATAGGCGACACCCTGCGCGTGTCTCTCACCGAGGATGCTGTCTACGAGATCGCCCCTGGGTTTGAGCTCGCGGCTCCCTATCAGCCTGATATAACACGCGCCGAGCAGCCCGCAGTCGACGCCCCTGCAGCCTTTGACCCCTTTAGCTATGTGAAGCGCAAGGCTGACCTCCTCACACTCGGCGCCATGAGCCTCGGGTGGAATGAGCCTGTACGCGTCATGCTCCCTGAGACCGCCGTCACGAGTCTCGATGTCGCGGAGATGAAAGACTTTATGCCTGAGCTCGCCTATGAGAGCACCGCCTGCCTCGAAATCGACCCCCGCGACGAAGCACGCTGCGCGGCCTTGGAAGATGAGGACAGCAGCCTCGTCACCGTCGCCGACGGCGTGGACATGCCCGTCGTGCAAGCCTTCCGCCTGCTCGCGGCGCGCATCCCCGCGCGCTTCCCCATCCTGCTCAAAGACACACTCGGCACGGCTGACCATCAACTCAGCGCCCCCATGGCAGGTGGAGTCAACATGGGCTCGCTGCTCTGTGACGGCATAGGTAACGCCATCCTCGTACGCCGCGAAAGTGACGCTCAAGCTGCAGCATATCTCGGATACAACATCCTACAGGCCGCAGGAGTCCGCATCAGCAAGACAGAATACATCTCCTGCCCCTCCTGTGGTCGCACTCTCTACAATATCCAAGAAGCTGTCGCTCACATCCGTGAGGCTACGGGACACCTCAAAGGCGTCAAGATTGCCATCATGGGCTGCATCGTCAACGGTCCTGGGGAGATGAGTGACGCGGACTTTGGCTACGTCGGGGGATCGCCGGGCAAGATCAACCTCTACGTCGGGCGTCAGCCCGTGGAGAGCAACATCCCGCAGGAGCAAGCCGTCGAGCGGCTCATTGAGCTCATCAAATCGCATGGGCGCTGGGTAGCCCCCGTGTGAGCGGAGGGGAGCGAGGTGAAAATAATATACCGTCGCTGATAAATAAAAATGCGAAGCATTTTGAATTCTTAAGCCGTTTTGCGATAGAGCAAAACGAGACGAAGAGAGCCCAAGACACTTCTTGGGCGGTTCTCGCGCAGCGAGAACTCTGAGGATAGACCTTAAGCGATCCTTGGCGGTCGTTCGCGGGTCTGGGCAGAGCCCAGCGGGGTTGAGGGGCGGAGCCCTCATAGGATGACGGGACAGAGTCCCTTCGGGCGCACCGCAGGTGTGCGCCCACGGCAGCAAGGAGCCAAACGGCTCCGCAGGGCATCAGTGCCGCTCAAGCACACACGCCCGCTCGGCAAACCCAGCAAGGCAGCCACAGCCTACACTGATGCCCCCGTCCACCCGTGTGCGAAGCGCTCCACTTTTCCTCCGTTGCAAACGCGAAGCGCTCACCCGTCGCCATTTCCAAAAAGCCGCGACACCCCCAATACCTCAAACCAAACGGACACCCCACCGTCGCAAACGCGAAGCGTCCGATTAACGCTCGCTCTACAAAAGCAAAACAAAAAAACATAAGTTAGAATTCACTAACTTCTCGACATGCGCAAAAATTTTTGCTAGAAGAGGGCATGTCAATCACTCATTCCCCAAAAATCGCGAGCATCAAAGCTCGTGAAATCCTCGACTCCCGCGGCAACCCCACGCTCGAAGCCGAAGTCTGCCTTGAAGACGGCTCCTGCGGCCGCGCCGCCGTCCCCAGCGGTGCCTCCACCGGCAAGCTCGAAGCCCTCGAACTCCGTGATGGCGACAAAGCACGCTACCTCGGTAAAGGCGTCCTCCAAGCAGTAGAGAACGTCAACACCAGCATCGCTGCCGCCCTCAAAGGCGTGAATGCCACCCAGCAAGGCATCGTGGATCTCACCATGCTCGAACTCGACGGCACTGAGAACAAAGAAAAACTCGGCGCCAACGCCATCCTCGGCGTCTCCCTTGCCGCCTCCCGCGCAGCGGCGAAGCACGTTGGACTCCCCCTCTTCTCCTACCTCGGAGGCAGCCACGCGAACATCCTCCCCATCCCCCTCATGAACGTCATCAACGGCGGTGCACACTCCGATGCCCCCATTGACTTCCAAGAATTCATGATCGTCCCCCATGGCTTCAACAGCTTCCGCGAAGCCCTCCGCAGTGGTGCGGAAATCTTCCACGCCCTTGGCAAAGTCCTCCACGGTCGCTCCCTGAGCACAGCCGTCGGTGATGAAGGCGGCTACGCCCCCGCACTCGGTGGCACAGAAGACGCGCTCAACACCATCATGCAGGCCATCGAAAAAGCAGGCTACAAGCCCGGTGTTGACGTCTCCATCGCGCTTGACGTCGCCAGCAGCGAATTCTATGATGAAGAAGAAAACCTCTACGTCTTCAAGAAAGGCGGCGGCGAGAAACTCAGCCTGACCGAGCTTACCGACTACTACATCAAGCTCAAGCAGAACTACCCCATCGTCTCCATCGAAGACCCCTGCGCAGAAGGCGACTGGGCTGGCTGGAAATACCTCACCGAGAAACTAGGTGCTACGACACAAATCGTCGGTGACGACTTCTTTGTCACACGCCCCTCCCTGCTGCAGCGCGGCATCAACGAAGACTGCGCGAACTCCATCCTTGTGAAAGTGAACCAGATTGGCACACTCTCTGAGGCGATGGAAGCCACACGCCTCGCCCTGAGCAATGGATATGGAGCCGTCATCTCGCATCGCAGCGGGGAAACGGAAGACGACTACATCGCTGACCTCGCCGTGGCAACACAGGCGGGTCAGATCAAGACAGGCTCGCTCTCACGTGGTGAGCGACTGGCGAAGTACAACCAGCTGCTGCGCATCGAGGAACTGCTCGGTGCCACCGCACGCTTTGGCGCAGG
>CAYJLP010000105.1:0-9010 GCA_964371115.1 uncultured Akkermansia sp.
AGCGTGAGCCCCGTGTCGATGACATCATCCACGAGCAACACGCGCTTGCCCTCCAGCTCAGGCATCTCGCCCAGCCACTGCAAACGCCCCGAGGACTCATAAGCATGCCCATAGCTCGACACGCGCAGCGTATGCAGCGTGTAGGTCGGCGGCAGCTCACGCAGCAGATCCGCGGCGAACCAGAGCGCGCCATTCATCAGTGCGACCACATGCACCTCCCTCTCATCTGCCCAGTGCGCGCGTATGCGCTGCGCGACGCGCTGCACCGCCTCGGCTATCTGCTCCTCGGTGTAGAGCACCGTCATCTGGAGATCAGGCTGCGGCATGATTCAGCTGAGCTTGCGGCGTGAGACCAGATAGACCTTGTCCCCATGGCGCACCTTGGTATCCACGGGGATAAAGGACATATGCCCCTTGGGCGCGCTCTCGGCGACGAGGGTCTCGCCCTCCTCGGTGTCATAGCGCAGCTCCGCGACCTGGAGTCGCACGTGGCCCGTCGTGGGGCCGGTGATCTCGATGAGGTCGCCGACACTGACCCCCGAGGCCTCGAGGCGTATCTGAGCCACGCCCGCCTTCTGGTACCAGCGCATGACGCGCCCGAGATGCTGTCGCTGCTCCAGCGCGAGGCTATTCGAGCAGCCGCTCCACACGTCCCATTCCTCGCCGAGGTAGTAGCCCCCCTGCCAGAATTGGCGGTTGAACACACGCATGAGCTCCTCCTCCCAGGCGGGCACCTTGTCAGGCGTCCATGCGCCCGCCGCGCAGCAGGCGACCGCCTCCTTGTAGACGCGCGTCACGGTGGCCACATAGCTCTCGGAGCGTCCACGCCCCTCGAGCTTGAATACGGAGACGCCCGCCTCGACGAGCTGGTCGATGACGCGTATCGTACAGATGTCCTTGGGCGACATCACGTACTCATTGTCTATATCCATTTCAAATCCACTCTGCAGGTCTGTCACGCGGTACTTGCGGCGGCAGAGCTGGTAGCACTGCCCGCGATTCGCACTTGCATTGTAGGCGGAGAGGCTCATGCCACATTTCCCCGAGATGCCGATGCAGAGAGCCCCGTGGGCAAAAATTTCTATGCGCACCAGCTCACCGCGCGGTCCGCGTACGTCGTCGGCGCGTATCTGGTCGATGATGTAGCGCACCTGGCTGAGCTTCAGCTCACGCGCCAGCACCATCACATCGGCGTACTGCGCCATAAAGCGCACGGTGCCCATATTGCACACATTCGCCTGCACCGAGATATGCACAGAGAGCCCGATCGCATGGGCGTAGGTGATCACCGCCATATCAGCGGCGATCACGGCATCAATGCCCGCCTCCTTCGCCTCGCGCAGCAGCTGCTGCATCGCCTCGACCTCATGATCGTAGATGATCACATTGCAGGTCAAATACGCCTTTGCCCCGTAGGCATGGCAGCGGCGCGCGACGCCCTTGAGATCGGAAACTTGAAAATTCACCGTGCTGCGCGCACGCATGTTAAAGAGACCCACGCCAAAGTACACACTATCGGCACCGGCGCGGAGGGCGGCGGCCAGTGACTCAAAAGAGCCCGCGGGAGCCATGATTTCCATCTGAGAGGACTGCTGCATGCGTAGCAGTCTACTCGCCCTTTCCCACGAGGTCAAGAGAGAAAACACAACAGCCCCTTTCATACGAGTAGCGCCCCGCTGCTCCAACTTTATCCTTTGCAGGCAGGGCGAAATATGATAGTCTCTGATCCCATATGGAACGCATCATTCGTATTTACTGGCCCGAGCTCAATTTTGTAGGCCCTGGCGCCATCGCCCACATCGCCCCCGAAGTCACCAAGCGCGGTTGGAAAAAGATCCTGCTTGTCACCGACGCCCCCCTTGTCCAATTCGGCATTGCGGGCAAGATCGAAGCCGTACTCCAAAGTGCCGACATCGCCTACGTGATCTACGACGGTGCCGTCCCCAACCCCACCATGCAGAATGTCAACGACGGTCTCGCCCTCTTCCAAGCCGAAGGCTGCGACGCCATCATCTCGCTCGGCGGCGGCTCCCCACAGGACTGTGCGAAGGCTATCGGCATCCTCGCCACCAATGGCGGCGCCATCAGCGACTACGAAGGCATAGAAAAATCCAGCAAGCGCGCCATCCCCACCATCGCCATCAACACCACGGCTGGCACCGCCTCCGAGGTCACCATCAACTACGTCATCACCGATGAGATCCGCAAGATCAAGATGGTCATGGTCGACCCGAACTGCCTCCCCCTCGTCGCCATCAACGACCCCGAGCTCATGCTCAGCGTCCCTCAGGCCACCACCGCCGCCACCGGCCTCGACGCGCTCTGCCACGCCGTCGAATCCTACGTCACCGCAGGCGCCTTTGGCCTCTCCGACGTACTGAGCTATGAGGCTATCCGCCTCATCGGCGAATCACTCGAAGACGCCGTCAACAACGGTCAGGACATCACCGCACGCAGCAAGATGGCCTGGGCCTCCTACATCGCGGGTCTCTCCTTCTCCAATGCGGGGCTGGGCATCGTCCACTCCATGGCGCACCAGCTCGGCTCAGAATACAACATCGCCCACGGTGTCGCCAACGCCATCCTCATGCCCTACGTCGAGGCCTATAACGCGCAGCAATGCCCCGCGAAATTCGCCAAGATCGCCGAGGCACTAGGCAAAGACATCACCGGTCTGAGCGATGAAGCCGCCGCCCAGCTCGCCATCGACACTATCCTCGAGCTCTGTCAGAAGCTCAACATCCCCGCGCTCAAGGACACCGCCTTCCAAGTCGCGGATATCCCCAAGCTCGCCGAGCAAGCCCTCGCCGATGCCTGCACGGGTGGCAACCCCCGCCCCGTCACCCTCCAAGACCTCGAGCAGCTCTACATGAACTGCTACGACGCAAAAATCTAATTCGCGCACACACACGCACCCGAGAGGATCTTTCCACGCCGGAGAGATCCTCTCCTTCTTTCCCCCACCCCTCCGCTCTCACCATGCGCGCCCCTCGCCTCCTCTCCCACATCAGCTCCACCTGCCAAGGACACGGACTCTGCGTCCGACACTGCCCTCGCGATGCCATCAGCCTCCACGAGAGAGAGCAAGCGCGCGTCGATCCCCGCGCCTGCATCGGCTGCCGCGTCTGCATGCGCGTCTGCCCCACAGGAGCGATCAGCATGATAGAGCGCAGCTGGGCAGAAGACGCCTAAGCACAGGCGCACGAAGATCTAACATATTACCAAACAAGCATTTAATCCTTGTCATCTTATCATCTTTGTGTTATCTATCATCTTGATAGCTCTCACACGAGCACTGTCTATTACCCCCACCCCTACAACGATGAAAACCACTCTATTACTCAGCTCCCTCTGCCTGCTCTCAGCCCCCCTAAGCCACGCCAGCCTCTCCCCCGTCCTCCTCAGCACCGAGGCCAATTACACCAGCGCTCCACGCGAAGGTGTAAAAAGCAGCACCTGCGAGAGCAACCACTACCTGCTCTCCCTCGATAAGACAGGCCAGCTCATCATCCACAACGCCGTCATGGGCACGCGCCTCTGCACCATCCAGCTAAAGGATCCAGACGCCATCCTCGCACTCCACCCCGACGCCACCTTCGTCGCAGCAGCATCAATGGAGGCGATCAACCTCTACAATACCGAATCTGGTCTCGGTAGGAAAATCCCCCTCGCGGGTCATACAGTCAGCGAGCTCAGCTGGAGCCCCGATGGCACACGCCTCCTCCTCCAGCAGCTCGTACCACGCGCTGATGGCAGCGGCACCTACGCGAACCAAGCCTGTGTCATTGATGCCGCAAGCGGCCGCACCCTCTACCAGAGCGGTCCCATCGAGACATCCGTCAACCTCCTCTTCACCCCCGATGGCAAGGGCTTGATCATGACAGGACGCGGCGAGCTCGTACAGATTGATCTCGCGACCTCGCAAAAGAAAACACTCTACAAGGGCAGCGCCATCTCCAGCGTCATCTCGTGGAATCCCTCCTACACCGCGCTCGCCATCGACACCAAGGACGAAAATCTCGTCGTCATCAACCCCACAGGTGAGCTGCTCTTCTCTCTCCCTGGGGTCGTAGGCATCTACAAGATGCAATGGAGTGTCGATGGGAACATCCTCTTGACGACAGAAGGCCACCAAGGTGTCTGCAAGCAGTACGTCATCGACATGGATGCCAAAAAACTCCTCCCCAAGCTCAGCGAGCTGCTCACCGATCGCACGAATTGCCAGCTGAGCAAGAGTGGTGAATACATCGTTGAATGCCACAACGACACCGCCACCATCTACAGCGTGCTCGATCAGAAAAAGGTAAAAACCATCAAGCTCCCCGGCGACGAGATGCGCTACCTCAGCCCCGACGCCCAAGAGCTCATCCAGCTCGATGACTCAGGCTACAAGATCGACTCCCTTTCTCTGGGACTCTAGGAGATCTTGCAAAATTAGCAGCTTCGGATTTTGCTTGCAGCTTGGATGAGAATTTGCGGCGTTTGGGCGCGCATAGCGAGCTATGTACGCCCAATAAGCTGCGAATTCTCGCCAAAATGCAGCAAAAGACGTGCTGTGTCGCTCATTTTCGAAATCTGCAATTTCCCAAAACTAATTTTGCAAGGTCCCCTCTAAACACACGAGCCCTCTAGGCTCAAGCTCTGCGCACCTGAGCGTACACAGCCGAGTCGCGACACTGCGCGACTCGGCTGTGACAACTAGATCGAGGAGATCTCGTCAAGGTGCCTCATCAAGGTGCGTCTGGCATCTCTGCGCGAGAAGCAATCACGATAGGGATACTTTTCCCCTTCCCTATCAACGAAGCCTCACGTGGTCTAGACGGGGTGGCACGGATAGCCACGACATCGCCCTCCTTGAGATCAACGGAAGGATCATCCACGAGGAAGCTCAGCTCCCCCCCATCCTTTGCCGCGACATCCCGAGCGCGAACGATCAGGAAGCGCGCCTCACTCCCATCCTGATAACGATCCCTACTCTCGACCACGTCCAGAATCTGCACCTCTCGCAGCCCTCCCTCGCCAAGGATCTGCTCCTTCGCAAGGCTACTCGTGAGATCCCAGATGACATCAGCGAGCCGCGTATCACCCAGACGCAGCTCACAGATCTCGATTGACAAGCTCGCCGTGCCCCAATCAGACTGCATCAGCTCGGGTGAAATAGGCTTGATCGTAAAAACTATATCCGCATATCCCTCCGCAGGCAGCCGCATCCTCATCGTACCCTGAGCTATTGATTGGGGGAATAGCTGCCTGCTGCCATCGCTCCCGCTCAGCGTGACTGACACCGTAGGATACACCACCTCAAGACCACGGATAAAATTCTGCCTACTGCCCAGCGATATCTCCTCATTGAAAGGATTGTACAAACGGACATGCACCCTCGTGCGCAGATGGCTATGGTCGAGAGTCCACACCACCCTGATCTGCTCCAAGACACGACGCGCATGCTCCGGTTGCTCAGGCGTACTTCTGACGCCGTCTGGGTAGCACTCGCTCTCGGCTGCCGCCTTGGCATTGAGAGAGACATCGAAAGGCTTCGCCTGCTGTCGGTCAACGCGATGCACCTGTGCGACCAAACTAGAGAAAGAAGCTATGCACGCCAGCACCGTAGAGAGGATAAAACAATACTTCATCTCCCCACTCTACGCGATGCTCCCTCGTTTTGCAATCGAAAAATTAAACAACGCGCGTACCCCGCGGTCGATCGTTTTCCATGAGAAGGCAGCGCCAAGCGACAATGCACCCTTACGCTTTGTGACGCGTGGAAAGAAGGGTTTCGAGACCAAGCATCTGACGAATCCGCGTTACTTTTTTTCGCCCTACGTGCAGCCCCGTTCTCTCCTCAATGAGCTTGGTCATGCGCCGAGAGCCTATAGTAGGATCTTGCGCGTAAATCTCCAAATAAGCTGCTTTCAATAGCTCATCCTGCGGATCGGGCTCAACGGGATGATAATAGACAGTTGCCCTCTTCACACCGAGCAGCTCACATTGCCTCGTTATGCTCAATGAGGCGTCTTGCTTGTCCATGAGCTCTTGGCGCTGCTTTGGCGTCAGAACGGACTGAAGCTTGCTTGCGAGCCAGTCCAGTTCATGATCTCGTTGAGCGACGAGCTTGTTGATTGATTCGTTTTCCTGATCGCCTCGCTTCACCGCAAAGCAGTCCTCCATCACTTCAAGCGCCTGCTTTTTCCATGCTGACACCTGCGAGGGATGGATACCATTCTCCGAGGCGATGAGGCGTATCGTCTTGGTTTTCTGGATGGCCTCTAGTGCTACTTTTCGTTTGAAATCGCTACTGAATCGTTGGCGGCTCGATATATTTGTGTTCATGCTTACGCTTGGAGTTTACATTATCTTGCGCGCAAACTCAATTTCTACTTTTGCCTAATGTCCGATTTTGGGGGCCATGTTAAAACGTTCTTTGTTGCGCAGAAATAAAATATTTCACGCAGCAAAGAACGTTTGATGCCGACAGCAAGCGCGATGCGGCTCAATGATTTTAATCGTCCTGATCCTTGAGCTCGTCAAAGGCCTTTTTCATCGTCGGATTCTTCCTCGTCAGCTTTTTGATGGTCAGCCCCTCAGCCCTGTTGTTGGCGAGTCGCAGCTTATCCTCGGAGCTGAGGAGGGCTTTTTTCGTCTTTTCCAGATGAACGATCGTCTTGTCGATTTCCTTGATCGCTTCCTCGAATCTCCTCTTGGCGAGATCGTAGTTGCGTCCAAAGTTTTGCTTAAAGTCATTCATCTCGGCCTCAAAGTTCGACACGTCGATGTTCTGCTCACGGAGCTCGGCAATCTGCTTGCGGTACTCAAGCGAGTTGAGCGCGGCGTTGCGCAGCAGCGTGATGATGGGGATGAAGAACTGGGGACGCACGACGTACATCTTGGGGTATTTGTGCGAGACATCCACAATACCGTTGTTGTAGAGCTCATTATCTGACTCCAGCAGGGAGACAAGCACGGCGTATTCGCAGCCCTTCTCGCGGCGGTCCTTGTCGAGCTCCTTGAAGAAATCCTCATTGCGCTTCTTTGTCGCGGTGGTGTCGTTCTCGTTCTTCATCTCGAACATGATGGACATGAACTCGACGCCATCCGATGAGGACTCGCGGAAGATATAGTCACCCTTGCTGCCGCTGCTCGCGTCGTTGTCCTTCTCAAAGTATGCGTTCTGGAAGCCCATGGAGCGCAGGCGGTTGAACTCGATCTCGCAGTGCTGCTCCAGCGTCTCGCCGAGCATCTTTGTCGAGAGCTTTGCCTTGAGGTCTTTGAAGTATTCGATGGTCGCGTCTTTTTCTTTCAGCTGGAGGGCAAAGGTCTCTTCCTTGGACTTGAGCTCGAGCTGGGAGGCCATCCGTGTCTGCTGGATGTCGGTGCTGAGCTGGAGGATGAGTTTTTCCTTCTCGGCGAGCCTTTCTTGCTGCTTGACCTCCTCGTCTTTGAGGGCGAGTTGTTTTTCTACCCTAGCGGACTCGACGGCGGCCTTGAGCTGCTCGATCTCCTGCTTGGAGCTGGCGCGTGTCTTTTCGAGTTGGAGCTCGGCCTCTGCCTTGATGGTCTGGGCACTCTGCTCGAGCTGAGTCTGGAGCTTGTTAATAAGAAGATCTTTCTCGGAGAGTTTTTCCTGCTGCTTGGATTCTTCGTCCTTGAGGGCGAGCTGCTTTTCTGTCTTCGCGGACTCCACGGCAGCCTTGAGCTGCTCGATTTCTTGCTTGGAGTCCGCGAGTGTCTTTTCCAGCTGGAGCTGCGCCTCGGCCTTGAGGGTCTGCGCACTCTGCTCTAGCTGGGTCTGGAGCTTGCTGATGAGGAGATCTTTCTCGGAAAGCTTTTCATGCTGCTTGGATTCCTCGTCCTTGAGGGCGAGCTGCTTTTCTGTCTTCGCGGACTCCACGGCAGCCTTGAGCTGCTCGATTTCTTGCTTGGAGTCGGCGAGTGTTTTTTCGAGTTGCAGCTGCGCCTCGGCCTTGATGGTCTGGGCACTCTGCTCGAGCTGGGTCTGGAGCTTGCTAATGAGAAGATCTTTCTCGGAGAGTTTTTCCTGCTGCTTGGATTCCTCATCCTTGAGGGCGAGCTGCTTTTCTGTCTTCGCAGACTCGACGGCGGCCTTGAGCTGCTCGATTTCTTGCTTGGAGTCGGCGAGTGTTTTTTCCAGCTGGAGCTGTGCCTCGGCCTTGATGGTCTGGGCACTCTGCTCGAGCTGGGTCTGGAGCTTGCTAATGAGAAGATCTTTCTCGGAGAGTTTTTCCTGCTGCTTGGATTCCTCATCCTTGAGGGCGAGCTGCTTTTCTGTCTTCGCAGACTCGACGGCGGCCTTGAGCTGCTCGATTTCTTGCTGTGACACCGAGAGGCTCTGCTGGAGCTTGGTCTGCGCCTCGGCTTGGGCGAGCTTGAGGAGCTGCTCTTTCTCTGATTGGAAAATCTGATCGCGCGCGGCGAGTTCTTTTGAGAACTCCGCATCGCGGACTTGGGCGACGATGGCGATGTAGCCAGACTCATCGACGGTGAAGATCTCACCACACTTGGGACATTTGATTTCGCTCATGATGTTTTTTTCTTTGTTAATTGCTTGATATGATACGCCACTCGGACAGAAAGGCAAGTTTATTTTGCCCTTCTTCCGAGTGGAGATGTTAGAGTGTTAGTGTACCAAAATTGGTCTGGGATCCCTTGTCGTTGAACTCTCAGTAATAACCCTTGTACATGCGCGCCCCGTCGATGATGCCTCTGAGGGAGGCGAGCCATTCCTGCTCTCTACGCTAGTGTGAAGTAATGAAGAAATTTCATTTTATTCATTGAAGGTTGGATAAAGGCGTTTGAGCTTTATTCGAGCATCTTGTGTCGTAAATTGCCAGTCCACTCTCGCAGCACTTGCGTTTCTGTGTTTCAACCACGCTGCTAGCTCATTATTAAGCTTTTCAATACTTTCGATTCGACGATCTAAGCATTGAATACTCATGGCTTTAAGCTCGATTTCTGCTATATTAAGCCAACTTCCGTGTTTGGGGGTATAGTG
>CAYJLP010000106.1:0-8959 GCA_964371115.1 uncultured Akkermansia sp.
AAAATGCTGCAAAAGACGTGCTGTGTCGCTCATTTTCGAAATCTACAATTTCCCAAGGGGGCTTCTCATACCTCGTGGCGCGAGTTTTGCGATTCGCTTATTTAGAATGACGAGAATTTAGAAGCCCCCAAAAAACGAATTTTGCAAGATTCCCTATATGATATCGAATAAAATCGCCCCCCCGCGCGTCTCATCCTCATGCACCTGCACCTATCATCGTATCTATACCCTGTCGCCCTCGGACTTCCCCTCGTGCTGAGCTGCTGCCATCACAAGCAGAGCCCCACGCCTCTCGACACCTATATCGCCCAAGTGGATGCCAATGCGACGCTCATGAAGAAAGACCCCAAAGCCCTCCCCAATGGCAGCTACCCCATCACCGACAAGCTCTACGTCCCTCTCGGCTCGGCGAGCAATCAGCTCACACAGGACAACGACATGATCATATTCGAAGGAGCCTCAGCCACCGTCCCCCAGATGATCCACATCAGCGCTGATGGCACCGTCATCACCCCCATCGACCCCCTACTCCCCATCGTCTCGCGCGACCGCCACCTCCTCTACACGCGCGACGCCATCTACCTCACGGAAAATGGGCAGTATATCAAAATCCCTCGCACGCCTGCTCTCCCGCAGGACTAAGGCACATTCCCACCATCTGAGTCACTCCTCTGCAAAGAGGGGGCTGATAATTATTAGTGTTAATTACTTGCTTGTTAGGAAATTTTATACTACATAGTGTAGAATGAATCAATCAATCCTCTATACCGCCCTTTTGGGCGTACCCGCCCTCGTGCTGAGCTCCTGCGGAGAATGCCCAGCTGATCTAACCGCCAAGCAATGCAACAATATCATCGAGGCGGGTGATGTATGCCAGCTCTACAGTAATGGCAAAATCAGTGCTAAGGATGCCGTCAAGCAGCTCGACGAGCTCACACGGCGATACAAGGCAATCAGCCAAAAACTCACCCTCCTCATGAATGCGGATAAAAATACGCCCGAGCAGCAAAGCGAGCGCGAAAGCGAGCTGCGCGCCTACGAACAAAGCACCGAGGCAAAGGTGAGCAAGCAAAAGATGCAGCGCGCACGCAACTACCTAAAGCAGGTCACCGCCGACTTCTACAGCGGCAAGGAGACCTCTCCTGAGGTCATCGCCGCCATCGCGCGCTACAACGCAGCCGCGGAGCTCTTCTATATATGAAGAACGAGTCCTCACAACATTCTTTGTAAAAAAACACGCTTCATGAGAAGCCACCTGCATCACAAAGGGGCATGCCGGCGCAATTCGCTGACATGCCCCTCATCTATCGCCGTGATAGAAAAAATACTAACGCCTCTTCTTCTTGCCACCGCCAGAGAAGACCATGGCGAGGATGATGATCAAAAGCAAGCCACCGCCTGCGATCGCCAGCAAAGTATTGGTATCCATAGAATCGCCCTCGGATGCCGCAGTCTCGGTGCCTTTCTGCGCGGAGCTAGGCGTCGTCGCAGCAGCGAGCCCCGTCTTGCCCGAGGGCTTGCTCATCGTATCGACACGAGCGATCGCGGAGCCCGAGCTCTGAGCCTGACGGCGCAACTGCGCCTCCTGCTGCACGAGAGCCGCGATACGCTGCTCACTGCCACCGCTGCTAGCCCCCATAGCTGTCTGGCGCGCCTCGGTCTCACCTTCACTCAGCGCGTAGCGATTGCTGCGCGGCGTGGAGGTGAAGAAGTGCAGAGCCGTCACCTTGCCACTTGAGTTCTGCTGGGCAAAGAAAAAGGTACTATCCGCCAGCTTCAGCCACCGCGCCTTGGAGAAGCCTATGTGGCGCATCTTGGACGCGACCCCCTTTTTCCAATCTGAGGCCGAGGTGCGGCCTATCTTCTGCATATCACGCGTCGCATCACGCATCGAGACAGGCTTGGCATAGCGGATACGCGCGGCGAGGAGCTTGCCGCTCCTCGGGTCAAAATCCAGCGAATAATTGCCCCCATCATCACCACTCCAGCTGCGACGCACAGTCGCATCGCTGAGCACCTTGTAGGAATAATCTGAGGGCAGGACACGACCAGCCTCCTCACGAGTGAGGCCACGGTGTATCTTCGTACGATCCAGAGCCTGCAAAGGCAGCATCGCACACGAAAGCAGAAGGAAGAATAACACTCTCATAGATGAAGCTCGAGTATAGCAAAATCCCCCGAATCGTAAAGAATAAAAGCTAGCATCTGCACAAGCACGCGCGTACAAGCTACCGTACAGAACCGCCAGCCGCCTCCATCACGCAGAAAGAACTCCGCACGGCATGATGAGAAATATAATGCACCTATAGCAGAAGCATATTTGAATAACAATAATTTCGATTCCCCCCTAAAGCCGCAACACTTAAAGAAAAGAGACTAAAAGCACCGCAAGCCCCATCTAACATGACCCACTCACACCAGAAAAAGAAAGCTTTACTCTTGATTAAGAAGAAAAAAGAGTTATACTGAACCTAACCTCAATCCCATTTTATTATGAAAGCACATCACTCATCATGGCTTGCTGCATGGGCAGCAGCTCTCACTGGACTCACTCTCGTCCAGTGCTCACAAGAGGTCGGCTCTCTGAGCTCGACAGCCATCCACAGTGCGCTGCGCTCGCGCAGCCTCAGCCTCAGCCAGAGCTCCACCGCCTGGCTCCAAGCCGCCGATGACACCGTCTCCATCAGCGCCGCGGATAAGAAGCGCCTCATCGACTGCGTACGCAACGGCTCGCTCAAAATCAACCACGATGGCTACTACGAAGATCTCGATGATGAAGTCGACCGCGACGCGCGCGTCTACTACCTCTCACCCAGCAACGGGCAGACCATGGTCGTGCGTATCAAAGAGGGGAAAGCCGAGCTCGACGACATCGAGCTGCCCCAGGCCTCACAAACGCAGCTCTACAGCATCCTAGCCCCCTACCTGAGCCGCTTCTCCGCTCCCACACCCTGATTGCCAGAAAGGTAAAAAAAACGATGTCTACCCCCGATCGTGCATCCCTCAGTCCATGGCAGCAGCTCGAGCGCAAGCGCGAGGAGCTGCTCACCCTCCAACATGCTATCCATGGAGAGATCCATGAGCTCGCGCACATCGCCGCCGTGCTTGAGCTCGGCGCAGGCTCTGAGATCATGGCAGGCTGCGTACTCGAGGGACATGTCCGCATCGGGCGCAACTGCCGCATCGGCCCCAATGCCTACATACGCGGCTGCTGCGAGATCGGAGATGGCTGCCGCATCGGCCATGCCGTGGAGCTCAAAGACTGCATCATCGGCTCAGGCAGCTTCATCTCGCATCTGAGCTATCTGGGCGACTCCATCTTAGAAGCAGATGTCAACCTCGGGGCAGGCTGCATGCTGAGCAATTTTCGCCACGACGCGGGGGCTATTCGCATGCCCTGGCAGGGAGAACTCTGCACCACAGCTCGCAACAAGCTAGGCAGCTACATCGGAGCTCACTCGCGACTAGGCTGCAACAGCGTCGTACTCCCTGGGCGAGTGCTGCCCGAGGCGACTTGGCTAGACGCAGGAGCGGTGTACCGAGGATAGACCCCTGATTAATCCTCTGATATTCTGGTGGCGGAGCTGAGATCTCAGCCCCGCTTTTTGTTGAGCAGCCAGCAGCGCAGCTGATGCCATGCTGCCGCTAGGGCATGGAGGGGATTCTTGCGCAGCTTGTGGCGGCGCACAATACGTGCCCCCCGAGGTACCCAATCAGTGAGGGCGCTGGACTCATGCTCGCGTATCGTTTTGATGATCTGACTGGCGAGATTGTGTTTACTCAGCAGCAGCTCACGTGCCGCACAGATAGCGGGCAGGCGCTTGCTGTACTCATCATTCTCCATTGCCTCGCGGATGATGCGCGCCGCCTCAGCGTGATCCTCGAGAGGGATGCGGATAAAGCAGCCCTCTGGCAGCAGCTCATCGAGATGCGGATCGCCCGCATAAAAGGGGAGGCAGTGGTGCATGAGCGCATCGGCTATCTTCTCCGACCAGTGGTAGGGCTCGCGGTAATTCTCAATGACGAGGTGATAGGCATAGGGCGTGAGCGCGTCGCACTTGCGCTCAAGCTTCTGCACTCCATAGCCGTACCAATCAAAGTCGTCGAGATGTCCCTCCAGATAGCGCAGCAGCTGGTAGCGGTGGTAGTGATCCGTGTGCTTCATCTGCTTGGCCGAGTGGACGGCGGAGAGACCGCGTGTCTTGTCAGGCACGGCAGCAGCAGCCTGCTCGTCAAAGGGGCGACCGTCCAACCAGATAAAGCAGCCCTCACCGCGTCGCCAGTGAGGATGCCGGATATACTCCGCGTCGTGCGTCGTGAGGATGTAGTTGAACTGATGCGTGTAGAAGGGCGGGTAGAGCTTGATATTGGGCGGCTCTTGTGTCACGAGAATCGTCTGCTCCGCAGGGCAAGCACGCTCCTCCACGGGGTGGAATCGCGGGACCTCGTCATAGACGACGAGCCAATCATAATCACGCAGAGCAGGATCGCAACTAAAGCTCACCCCCTGCACATCACCTTGGGGGAGAAAGCGGTGGAAATTTTCCTTGTTGAACCAAGGACTGAGCAGTTTCACGCGAAGGGGAGGCATGCCCCTATCATAGCAGCCGCAGGATGGGAAAACAACCCTTATTGAACGCGAGACTATATTCTTGATCTCACGCGGGAGAATCTGCTAGAGTGTGCAGGACATGAAGCAACTCATCCTCTACATCGCCATGAGCCTCGATGGCTACATCGCCGACCCGCACGGCGGCGTCTCGTGGCTCGACGGTGACGGCACTGACACGGGCAACCTCGGCAGCTACCCCGACTTCTACGCCTCCGTTGACACCATCCTGCTCGGCTACCGCACCTACGAGCAGATCATCACCGAGCTCGCCGTCGACGCATGGCCCTATGAGGGCAAGACCTGCTACGTGCTCACGCATCGCGAGCTACCCGACATCCATGAGGGCGACAAGCACATCCACTTCACCCAGCAATCGCTGCACAGCCTCCTAGACGAGCTCCCCGATGCCGCGCGCATCTGGCTCTGCGGCGGCGCACAGATCGCCCAAGAGGCCATCGCCTGCGACCTCATCGACGAGTACCGCCTCAGCCTCATCCCCTGCATCCTCGGCGCAGGCATCCCCCTCTTTGCCACGGGAGCACCCACACGCCTCCTGAAGCTCGAGGGCACGAGCCAGAGCAACGGCATCGCCGAGCTGCGCTACACGCGCCGATAGAGAAACATCGCTAATCAAAACGCGGCTGCCACTGCGGATCCGCCGCTGCCTCAAAGCACAGCGCGATCTGATCCGCCGTGCACTTGCTCTCCGCCAATGGGGAGGGCAGCTCATCGAGCGCGAAGTAAGCACTCGCCACCGTCTCGCTATTCTCCACAAAAGCCCCACCCAAGCATTCGCAGAGTACGAAGACCTTGCACACCCCATAGGCGTAGGGCGGCGGATTGTGGCGATTGCGATCATGCACCGCGACGAGGCGGCGTGGGATCACATCCAGCCCCGCCTCCTCGCGCACCTCCTTCACCGTATTGCTCCCTACGGACTCCAGCACATCGACCCAGCCGCCTGGCAGCGACCAGCGTCCATCCTTCTCCAGCACGAGCAGGATTTTTTCCCCTGACTCATCAAAAATAGCCGCACGGCTATCCAGCTTCGGCGTCTGGTAGCCCGTCTCATGGCAAAAAAGCTCCCGCACCTGCTCTACGGGATACTCTGACTGGCGCGCCAGCATCTCAGCCGCGATCTCGCGCAGCCGCTCGTAGCGCTCGCGATCATAGATATCCGTATCGTAGGCGAGCCCGCACTGAGCGATACTCTGCAGCTCGATGGCCCACTGGAGCCACTGGGGATTGAGAGAGGGGGGATTCATAGACGCCCAGTATAATTCAGACGGTCGCACAAGTCAAATTTCCTAGACAAGCCCTCGCGTACATGTTAGATTAAAGACCTATGGTCAAGCATCTCTTACCCAGCAGTCTCGTGGCCGCCAGCTGCTGCGCGCCCCTCCACGCTGATTTCTCCCACAACAAGGAGAAGCCCAACATCATCTTCTTCATCGTCGATGACATGGGCTGGCAAGACACCAGCCTCCCCTTCTGGCGCGATACCGAGGGCAAGGCGAAGCCCACCTTCCTCAACAAGCGCTACCGCACGCCCCACATGGAGCAGCTCGCCGCCGACGGCATGATGCTCACCCGCGCCTACGCCTGCGCCATCTCCTCGCCCACACGCGTCAGCCTCATGACAGGGATGAACGCCGCGCGCCACCGCGTCACCAACTGGACGCTCAAGCCCGACACGAGCACCGACACCCCCCACCCCACGCTCGAGGCACCTGATTGGAATGTCAACGGACTCCAACCCAAAGGCACCCGCCCCAAGGGCAACACTCAGCTCCCCATCACAGAGAAGAAAACCTCCTACGCCATCGAGCGCCCCTACGTCAACGCGCGCCCCATCACCGAATACCTCCGCGACGCAGGCTACATCACCATCCACTGCGGCAAGGGGCACTGGGGTGCAGGCGGCACCCCTGGGGCGAACCCAAAGAACCTCGGCTTTGACCACAACATCGCGGGCAAGGAGACAGGCGGCATCGCCGACTACCGGGGGGCAAAGAGCTACGGCTCGGGCCGCTTCCAGATCACAGGACTGCGCCACATGGACAAGTATATCAAGGAGAACACCTTTGTCACCGAAGCCCTCACGCTCGAAGCCATGGAGCTACTCGATGAGCTGAGTCCCAAGGCAAAAGGAAACCCCTTCTACCTCTACATGAGCCACTACGCCATCCACAGCCCGCTGGATGAGCGCGCGAACGACCCCCGCTTCATGGTCAACTACCCCGCCCCCCACCTCGGCACCCACCCGCAGGATGGCAAGCCATGGAGCCTCAAGGAGCGCAACTACGCCACCCTCATCGAAGGCATGGACAAGAGCCTCGGTGATCTCATGGCATGGCTGGAGAAAAACAAGCTCACTGATAATACCGTCGTCATCTTCGTCTCCGACAACGGAGGGCTCGCCATCAGCGGACGTATGAAAGAAGCCAACTACCCCCTCCAGTATGGCAAAGGCTCGCTCTTCGAAGGCGGCATCCGCGTCCCCGCCATCGTGAAATGGCCAGGTGTGGTCAAAGAAGGCAGCCAATCCGCACGCCCCACCATCATCGAGGACTTCTTCCCCACCCTGCTCGACATCTCCAAGCAAAAGGGACGCAAGAGCGACGGCGTGAGCCTGCTGCCCACACTCAAGGGAGCAGAGCCTACGGGCAAGCCCCGTCCCCTGCTCTTCCACCAGCCCAACTACTGGGGCGAGGGAGCGCAGACGGGCTGGGGCTACGACTCACGCTCCGCACTCGTCTACGGGAACTGGAAGCTCATCTTCGACCACCCCACCGGCAAGCTCGAGCTCTTTGACCTCAGCCAAGACATCTCCGAGCAAAACGACCTCGCTGAGAGCAAGCCCAAAAAACTCAGTGAGCTCACCAAGATCCTCAGTCAAACGCTTCGCGAGCGCAAAGCCCAGATGCCTACCATCAAGGGCAAGAAGAGCCGCGTCCCCTACCCCCGCCCCTCCTAGACTCGTATCCAAGAGATAGGAGACTATACGAGAATGGATGACACGCTACATAAGCTGCTCAAAATCTGATCACAGGCGAGATTTTGAGCAGCTTCTACTAGACAATTCGCTAGAGATTGCTTATAATGCACCCACATCTTTTTATACTCGTATGACCCATCCTAGCGCGCCTCCCGCACCACGAGGTCTGATGGACGACATCCTCGAATCCGTCAGCGAACACGCTCCCACCGAAGCCATTGACTGCGAAATCGCCCCCAAGGAACTCCCCAATGGGTACCGACTACGCAACTACAAGATCCATCGCGTCCTCGGCGCAGGCGGCTTTGGCATCACGTATCTCGCTGTCGAGGATATCCTCAATCGCCCCGTCGTCATCAAAGAAAACTTTCCTGATCTGCTCTGCTACCGCGAGAGCAACCAACTGCGCGTACGCCTCAGCTCGCCTGACAAGAATGAGGTCTACGAATGGGCTCTGACGAACTTCATGCGCGAGGTGCGCCTCCTCGCCACCATAGATCATGTGAACATTGCCAAGGTCTACTCCTACTTTGAGGCGCATGGCACCGCGTACTATGTCACCGAATACATCGACGGCAAGAGCCTCGGTGACGTCGCCAAGGACTACGCCGACCACGGCATGCACATCCCCCAGGATGCGATCTATGGCACGCTCATCCGCCTCCTCGACGCGCTCCACTACCTCCACCAGCGCAATCTACTCCACCGCGATATCAAGCCAGACAACATCCTCGTCACACGCGAGGGGCGCCCCATGCTCATCGACTTTGGCGCGGCGCGCGATGAGTACGGCGACATCGACGCCAATATCATCGAGTCCCAAGGCTTCAGCCCGAGTGAGCAGAGCGGTGGCGGCGGCGAGATGGGTCCCTGGACCGATATCTATGCGCTTGGAGCCACACTCTACTTCGTCCTCACAGGACGCGTACTGCCCGAGAGCCGCCAGCGTCACCTCTTCGACACAGTCGACGCACTCTCCGCTATGCCCGAGCTCAAGGAAGTCTACCACCCCCGATTCCTGCACTCCATCGACAAGGCACTCGCCCCCGCCATCAAAGACCGCTTTCAAAACGTCTCAGAATGGATCACCGCCCTGCGCGGCTGAGCTCTTCTTTCCAGCCCAGATATCTTCTATTTTCCCCCAGCACACCACAAGCTTCCTTCTACACCATGTCCTCTGATACCCCCCCTTCCCCAGCCTCCAATTCATTAGAAGCACTTCTTGACCGACTCAAGCAACAAAAGCAAGCCAGTCCGAACGCACAAGCCGCAGTCCCCGCGGCAGCACCCGCTACCGTCCCTGCCGCAGCACCCGCTGCCGTCCCTGTCGCAGCACCCGCTGCCGTCCC
>CAYJLP010000107.1:0-7641 GCA_964371115.1 uncultured Akkermansia sp.
TGAGGCCTAGCATTCCCCCTCCTTCTACCAATCCTCTCTCCCCCAATCCTATACGATGTATCTCAATCGCGAACTCTCTTGGATCGAATTCAACGACCGCGTCCTCCATCTCGCGAGTCGAGAAGCTAGCCCTCTGCTGGAGCGGCTCAAATTCCTCGCCATCTCGGCGAGCAATCTCGATGAGTTCTTCCAAGTCCGCATCGGCGGGCTCACACTGATGGCAGAGGCGCACAATGCCAGCCTCGACATCTGCGGACTCACGGCACGCGCCCAGCTCGACCGCCTCCATCCACGCGCCACGGTCATGGTGGCCAAGCAGTACCAGATCTACAACGAGCTGCTGCTGCCCCAGCTGCGGCAGCTCGCTCTAGCACCGACCCTGCTTGACAGCCTCAGCGCAGAGGAGCTCACGCTGGCACAGCAATATTTCCTCGACCAGATAGCCCCCGCCCTCACACTACTCGGGCTCGGGGAGCATCTCCACACGCCGCTACCCTCGCTCAAACTCATCGCGGGCTTTGAGCTACTGGGGCATGAGGAGGAGCACTCGCGCTTCCTCGCCATCGTGCTCCCTGAGGGACTGCCGCGCCGCCTACACATCCCTGCCCTCGGCCGCGAGTGCTACATCCTGCTAGAGGACATAGTCTTGCGCTTCGCCGACACCCTCTTTCCGCATGAAAAGGTGCTCTACCGCAGTGCCTTTCGCCTCACTCGCAATGGAGACATCATGCTCGAGGACGAGGACGGCGACATGGCCGAGGAGATGTCCGAGGTGCTCGTCGCGCGCCAATTCTCCGACTGCATCCGCCTCGAGCTACCTGCCGCCACGCCTATCATCTTCCGCCAGCGCATCGCGGAGATGGTCGACGTCGCCCCCGAGGGAATCTACCTCGTGCAGGGACCGCTACGGCTCAATGACTTCATGAGCATGGCCTTTGAGCCAGGGCATGACGAGCACAAGCCTCCCTCGTGGAAGCCCTCCGACCCACAGGGCGTCGACCCGCACATCAGCATGTTTGAGAACATCGTGCAGGGCGACATCCTCATCAACAACCCCTTCGAATCTTACGACCCCGTCGTGCGCCTCATCGAGGAGGCAGCCAATGATCCCAACGTCATCGCCATCAAGCAGGTGCTCTACCGCACGGCAAAGGGGTCGCGCTTCGTCGACGCGCTCTGCCGCGCCGCCGAGGCGGGCAAGCAGGTGACAGCACTCGTGGAGATCAAGGCGCGCTTTGATGAGCAGAACAATCTCATCCAAGCCGAGCGTCTCCAGCGCGCAGGCGTGCAGGTCGTCTACGGGGTGAAGGGCTACAAGACGCATGCGAAGATCCTACTCATCGTGCGCCGCGAGGGAGGGCAGCTGCGCCGCTACTGCCACTTTGGCACGGGCAATTACAATGAATCCACCGCGCGCATCTACGTGGACATGTCGCTGCTGACCTGCAATGAGAAGCTGGGGGCTGATGCCTCGCAATTCTTCAACACCGTCACGGGACTCACGCAGCTCTCAGGCTTCCGCCGCCTCTTCCCCTCCCCCGTCATGATGAAGAAGCGCCTCATCGAGCTCATCGACTCAGAGGCCGCACGCGCACGGCTCGGCGAGCATGCCGAGATCAAGGCGAAGCTCAATGCGCTCAACGAAAAGGACATCATGGATGCACTCGAGCGCGCAGCGGAGGCAGGCGTGCAGATCAGTCTCAACATCCGCGGCGTCTGCTGCTGGGTACCCAGCACAGCGCAGGCGCGGCGCAACACGCGCATCGTGAGCATCCTTGACTTCTACCTCGAGCACGCACGCATCCTGAGCTTTCACAATGGGGGACACCCGCTGACCTACCTCGCGAGTGCAGACTGGATGAGCCGCAATCTCAACAAACGCGTCGAGCTCATGATCCCGCTCGAGGATCCCGCCATCGCGCAGCGCTGCCGTGATATCCTAGATACCTGCCTGAAGGATAATAGCAATGCCTTCCTCCTCATGGAGGATGGGCACTACCACCCCGTATCAGAGCCCTCATCCCCCCCCTTCCGCATGCAGGAGCATCTCCAGAAGAAGGCGCAGGAGCATGCGCTCACGCGCGATCACTCGCACCGCCAGACGCTCACGCCACATCGCCCAGTCGACCACGGCGAGGAGCTCTGATGGCAATATGACCATGACGCGAGAGAAGCCACCACTCCTACTCTTGGAGCGCGCCTTCTCTCACGTCTCGTAATTAGATGACATCGAGATTCTCACCATTCTCGATGAGCAAGTCTAGATCTGACCTCATAAGCCCATCCACCACTCACAAATAAAGCCGCCCTCCTGCGCAGCAAGGGGCGGCTCTATCGTGTGAGATATTCTTTGAGAAAGAGATCTTAGAAATTGTAGTTCATACCAACACGCAGGGAGTGGGTGAACATATTGTCAGGCTTGAACGTCTCGGTATAGCCCTGGACATTGCCCGACTGCTTCATGGCAGGAGCATTGGGAGTACCATAGAAATAGTAGCTGGCAAAGAAGCCCAAGTTCTCCGTATGCTGGTAGTCGACGCCGAGTTCAAAGCTCGCGGCTAGGACGAGCTTGTCACCATCGTAGCTGATGCGTGTGGCGCCCTCTGTGATGTCTTGGCTGAGGTCATAGAGACCCACACCGATGTTGAACCCTGCGAATCCATAGAGCTTGCCCGTGATCTTGTCGCGGTAGCGCACACCAGGCATGATGTTGAGACCTGACATCTCATACTCAGCAGAGCGATACCCCTGCGAGGAGCTATCGTCACCGCCGAAGATACCGACACGCAGATCGAGGGAGAACTTGCTATTGGCGATCTCTCGACCGATGGTGATGTCTGCCCCATAGATGTAGGCTTCGCTCAGACCATAGTGGTAGAGGACGGGGACTTCATTGGTCACGCCCATGCTGACTGCGGCTTCGACCCACCAGGGGCTTTTCTTGGAGACTTCGAGATCGGAGAACTCCATCATGTCGAGGCGCGAGGCGTTGACGAGTCTGTGGCCCGTCGCTTCATGTGCGGTGACCTTGGCCGCCTTGGGAGTGATGGAGAAGAGCAGCTCACCGGAGGCATCACCCGCTTTTTGAGCGAGGACATT
The DNA here is from genome assembly GCA_964371115.1 of uncultured Akkermansia sp. Taxonomy (GTDB): domain Bacteria; phylum Verrucomicrobiota; class Verrucomicrobiia; order Verrucomicrobiales; family Akkermansiaceae; genus Akkermansia. Next base: position 3,100 of record CAYJLP010000107.1, read on the forward strand.
AGCCGCGCTCGCGCTGGCAGCAGCACGAGATGCGATCTGAGCGGCGGCTGTCGCGCCAGCGACACTCGTCGCACCCTGCGCAGCACTCAGAGCACTCTGGGCGGCGGCGAGATACTGTGCCGATTGGGTCGCGGCCTGCTGCGCCTTGAGCGACTCCGTGGTGGCGGCAGCGAGGATCTGAGAGGCAGCGGGATTGCCGCTGGCTACCTTGGCGAACTGGGCAGACTTTGCCGCAGCGACGCTGGCAGCAGCAGACTGAGCGGCGGCCTCAGCGACAGCGCGCGCGGCCTTCGACTTCTGCTGAGCGATGATAGCCTCTGGGCTGCTACCCGCAGCGGCACCAGAGAGCTGCTTGGCGACATCAGCGGCATCTCTGGCCGTTTTGGCATAGCTCTTAGCAGTCGTCACAGATGGCTGTGTGTTCCAATCGTTGAGTGGCGCGAAAAAGCGGCTAAGCTCGCGGTAAGAATCCTGAGCCTTGCCCGCAGCCTTCGTCGCCGCGATCGCATCGACGATATGATTTTTATTTGTCAATGCTGCTGGAGTCATTGATGCAGGGGTGATCGGAGCGGCCTGCGCAACACCAACTGCAAGTCCAACCATGGCAAGCGTGGTTGCGAGCGTCGTGAAGAGATTTTTGGTCATATTGAAGGAAAATAACGAGAAAAGAGAGATGAAGAGAATCTAAGACAAGCACAGCGAGAGAGAGCCACTGCGTCTTAAGTCATTCTAACTGGATTGTTTTAAATGTCAACATTTTTTCCATATTTTTTAATGTTAGATTCAGTAAATGAGGTTTAGAGCATTTAACACTGAGAAAATCCATGTGATTTTAAGTGTTCATATCAAAAAACATACGCACAGTGATATGCGACTGCAACGAATCCACTCTTGTTTTATCGCTATCGAATAATTATAATTGCAATACACAAAACAGGAGCAAAGACACTGCTAACCATGGTACAAAACAGACTTGCCATCGCCACCTCAATGCGCTACAGTATTTCCGTGCATCAGATAGTTTTTAATGAAATAAGTGCCGCAGAGATCTCAGCGCTTCCTACAGTGGATCAGTTGAGCCTCATGGATGGCTTCCAAGTAGATGAGACCAGCCTCAGTCAGGTCTCAGCGGAGCATAGCTTTGGCATCGTCGAGCGCGAGGGCAAAAAGCTCTACCGCTACCGCTTGCAAGACTACCGCGTCTACTTCACCGTCGAGGCGGAGAATACGGTCGTCGTGCAGCGCGTACTGCATGCCAATACGCTGGAGGATTTCCTCTTCCGCGCCAAGATGGGCGGCTCTGAAGATCACAAGCTGAGCCGCTCGCGCTCCTTTTGGAATCTCATCGAGGAGGGAGAAAAAGCCCCCCGTCACTAAGTGTTTTCTACTATAGACTCATCCTGCCAGTGAGGCTCGCGCCTCCGAAACCTCTCTCCCTCGCTCATGAACGCTTTGTTCACTCAGCTGCCCTCCCCTCAGCGCGTGGCTGCCATCGCCTCAGTGACACTCACGCAGCTCGTGCGCATGCGCCTCTTTATCGTGCTGGCGGTACTCATCGTCGGCTTTCTCCTCCTGCAGTTCATCCCCTATCATGGGGATCTGAGCGTGGAGTACAGCGGGGTGCAGCAGCTGGAGCTCATCAAGAATATCGCCACGGGCTGCATGCAACTCTTTGGCGTGATTTTCTGCGTAGCGGCGACGGCTCTGCTCATCCCGCGCGATGCGGAGGACCGCATCCTCTATACGATCCTGTGCAAGCCGGTGCCACGCCTCGATTATTTGCTAGGCAAGGCTCTGGGGGTGCTTTCGCTCATGCTCATCATGTTCCTCGTGATGGATGGACTCATGAGCCTCATCCTCCTGCTGCGTGAGCAGCAGCTCGCCGCCGAGATGACAGCGGTACTGGGTCAGCGCGGCCTAGACCCCGAGGAGATCGCCCCCTACCTCCAGTACCTCTCGGAGGCGGGCGTGACGATGAATCTACAACGTTCACTGATGCTCATGTTCATGGGCTGGGGGGTACTCACGAGTATGTGCCTGCTCATCTCCTGCTTCACGAGCGGGACGATTGTGAGCATGGTGCTGAGCCTCGGTTTTTATTTTGTCGGGACTTTTCAGACGCAGTTTTTTGAGGCTCTTGTGGCAGGATCGGGGCAGATGGGGGTGAGCTCCTTGCTGCAGATGAGCACGCAGCTCTTCTCGCTGTTGATTCCCGATTTTGGATTGTACACGGCGGCAGATCAGGCGAGCTTGGGCGTCGCGCTGAGCTGGTCTCGTCTGGGGGGGCTGGGGCTGATCTCGGGAGCTTATTTTAGCTTCCACCTCTTGATTGCGACGTGGTTGTTCTCGAAAAAGGAGTTTTGATTATCCCGCTATGGAGTCAGAAGGACAACGAGCAGGAGAATACCTGCGCCTCGCCAAGCTGTATTGGCGGGGGCGCGGGGGCTACCCGCGTGATTTTGAAAAGGCGGTGTTTTTTTATGATCAGGCAGCGCAGCTGGGCGAGCTAGACGCACTCTATCAGCTGGGCAAATGCTACCTAAAGGGAGCGGGCTGCCTGCGTGATGAGGGAGGAGCCGTGAGCTGCTTTGAACGCGCGGCGCATCGCGGACACCACGGAGCCGCGATCAAGCTCGCGGAGTGCTTTCGCCATGGATGGGGCGCGCCGCACAATGAGCAGCTCGCCTGCTACTGGGAGCTACGCGCGCAGAGTCTCGATCAGACTGCCCCCTCGTCCAAGGCGTAGCGGGCAGCAGCCATCGCCATGAAGACCGCCGTCTCCACGCGTAGGATGAGTGAGCCGAGGCTCGCAGGGGCGAATCCCGCCGCATCAATAGCTTGATATTCCTGCTGGGTGAAGTCCCCCTCTGGCCCCACGAGTAGGATTAGCGAGCGCTCTGCCTGCTCACGCAGCGGCTCGAGGATGGCGCGCAGCGGGCGCGCCTGCGGCACGAGCGCGCAGCAGAGGCGCGCAGGCGGGAGATCGCCGCGGTGTAAAAAGCTCTCTAAGGACTCGACAGGCTCGAGGAGTGGGAGACGGCGCGCCTTGCACTGCTTGCAGGCTTCGAGGGCGGTGCGCTGCCATTTTTCTTGTTTCACCGCGCGCTCCTTGTCCTTGAGACGCACGATGCAGCGATCACTCTGTAGAGGGATGATGCGCGAGACGCCCAGCTCGACCGCCTTTTGCACGATGAGTTCCATGTTGCCCCCCTTGGGGATGGAGAGCGCGAGCGTGATCTCGGGGAGGGGAGGCTGCTCGTCGTAGATCTCCTCTAGCGTCAGCCACAGCGTCTTGCTGCCCTCTGTCGCCGAGACGCGCGCGCGCGCCACAGCTCCACGACCGTTGAAGATCTCGCAGGAGTCGCCGACGCGCAGGCGCATCACCTTGAGCGCATGATGCGCCTCCTCTCCCCTGATCTCGTAGTTCAAATCGGGGCGAGCCTGCGCGGGGTCAAAATCGGCTAGATAGCACCAGTGCATGATTGGAAAAAGATAAGGGGCACTATGATGCGCCCCTTTTTGCTTGTGGTTGAAAAGAAAAATATTACAGGAAGCGCGCAGCACGCTCGGCGAATCCTGCCACCTCGGGCTGATTCTGCTCCGTGAGCGACTTGAGGAAGGCGTCCAGCGCCTTCTTCTGCGTCTTGTCCAGCTCACTGGGCATCTCGACCTCCAGCTCGACGAGCTGGTCGCCGCGCGAGCCGCCGCGCAGCACGGGCATGCCCTTGCCCTTCACGCGCAAGACGGTCTGACTCTGCGTGCCAGCGGCGATCTTGAGCTTGGAGGGACCATCGAGGGTGGGGACACTGAGCACTCCACCCGTGATCGCCGTCGCGAGACTGATGGGCATCGTGCAGTGCAGATCGCGACCATCACGGCTGAAGACATCATGCGCGAGGATGTCGATGAAGACGTAGAGATCTCCCGCCTCACCACCACAGATACCCGCGTCGCCATTGCCGGACGAGCGCAGCTTCTGCCCCGAGTCGATGCCCGCGGGGATATGCAGCGTGATCTGCACGTCCTTGTGCACACGCCCCTCACCGCGGCAGCTCGAGCAGGGATTGCTCACCGTCATCCCCGCTCCCTGACAGGAGGGGCAGGTGCGCTGCTGGACGAAGAATCCGCTCTGCTGGGTGACCACCCCCTGCCCGTGGCAGGTATTGCATGACTTGTAGCCCGACTTCCCATCCTTTGAGCCCGACGCGCGGCAGGTATCGCAGGGCACGAGACGCTCGATCTCGAGAGTCTTGTCCACTCCCTTAGAGGCCTCCTCGAGCGTGATGTCGAGGTCATAGCGCAGATCAGATCCCGGGCGCTCAGGGGTGGAGGGGCGGCGCTGGCGTCCACCGCCAAAGCCACCGAACCCACCGCCCATGCCGCCAAACATCTGGGCAAAGATGTCCATCGGATCGGTAAAGCCACCGCCATAGCCGCCAGCTCCACCGCCAGCGGCACCCATGCCGCCGTTCTTAAAGGCATCATGCCCCATGCGGTCGTAGGCGGCGCGCTTGTCCGCATCACTGAGCACCTCGTAGGCCG
>CAYJLP010000107.1:7652-8936 GCA_964371115.1 uncultured Akkermansia sp.
CTTTGAACTTGTCCTCCGCGCTCTTGTCATCGGGGTTGCGGTCAGGATGGTACTTCATCGCGAGCTTGCGATAGGCCTTCTTGATCGTCGCATCGTCGTCATCGCGTGAGACACCGAGCAGATCGTAATAATTCTGAGACATGGTTTTAGCTTGTCAAGGTAGAGTTTCTGGGGAAGGAGGATAGCACGATCACTCGGCGGCAGGTGCCTCAGCTGCGGCTGCGGTCACGACGTTGACAGGTCGCAGGAGGCGGTCACGCAGCATGTAGCCGCGGCGGATGACGCGCACGATGCTGCCCTCGGCTAGCTCGCTGGGCTCACTCTGGATGGCCTCGTGGATATTGTGGTCAAAGGCGTCGCCTACCTGCGTGGCGATCACCTGTGCGCCCTGAGATTCGAGGAAGTCGGAGAGCTGCTTTTGCACCATATTCATCCCGATGTAGATCATGGACTGTGTCTCTTGGCCAGCCATCTGCATGCCCATCTCAAAATTGTCAATGATGGGGAGCAGCTCTTCGAGCAGGCTACGGTTGGCGTAGCGGGCGAACTCTTCGCGATCCTTGACGGTGCGCTTGCGATAGTTATCATATTCAGCCGCGGTGCGCATGGCGAGATCGCGCCACTTGAGGATCTCGTCAGCCTCGTTGAGGGGGGCTTGCTCTGCTGACTCGGGAGCTTCTGGGCACTCATCAGCAGGAGTAGCCGCAGCGGCATTATCAGCTGCGCTCTCGCAGCAACCGTCTTGGCATTCAGGGCATTCTTGCTTGCTATCTTCTTCTTGCGTCGGAGGGGTATCCTGAGGTTTCATGCGCGATACTTTAGCGTCTTTTATCCATTTCGTCAAGTATAGCTTATGTAGAAAGCAGCGGCGTGTCAAGAAAATGAGGCTATGGACGCATCACAAGCGCAAAAGCAAAGATATGCTTCTAAGCGGATCACGCAGCGCGAGGTTCTATCGCGCAGGCAGCGTCATACACGAGAAGCCCTTGAGGGCATCTTGCGAAATGAGCAGCTTCGGATTTTGTATGCAGTTTGGATGAGAATTTACGGTGCTTGGGCGCGCATAGAGAGCTATGTAAGCTCAAAAAGCTGTAAACTCTCGCCAAAATGTATACAAAAGACGTGCTGTTGAGCTCATTTTTTAGATTCAGGTTCTGCAACGGACTAATTTCGCAAGGTGCCCTTGACTCTCCAGCATTATTCTTGTAGACTGGATCCCGTATGAATCTCGTGGCTTCACCAGCAAAAATCAACCTCTCCCTGCGCATCCTAGGCAAGACAGAC
>CAYJLP010000108.1:0-8870 GCA_964371115.1 uncultured Akkermansia sp.
ATCCCCCACTCCCCAGCGCATCAAGCGTGATGTAGCCCTCGACAGCCCCTTCGAACGCCGCCATCTCTACCCCATCCTGCGCGAGGCTCAGGGCACAGACAAAGCGCGCGCTGAATCGCGCATCAGCCGCGACCTGCCCCGACTCGATGAGCTCACGCAGCTGTGCTACGAGATGCGCGTTGTTCGCCGCATCATTGCCATGCTCCCCCGCATAGCGCGCCGAGTGTATCCCTGGGGCACCTCCGAGTGCATCCACACACAGCCCCGAGTCATCCGCGAGCACGAGCCCCTCGTAGCAGGCCGAGATGCCCTTGGATTTCAGCGCGGCATTCGCCGCAAAGCTCGCGCCATCCTCGATGATGTCAGGGGCATCGGGGTAGCCTGCGAGGCTGACGACCTCGTAGGAGTCGGGGAGGATCTGGGCGATCTCCTGTGTCTTGTGCGCGTTGCGCGTTGCGATGATGAGTTTCATATCGTGCGAATTCTCTAATTTTTTGATTTTCTGATTTTTTGATTTTATTGTTCGATCTCTTTGGGAGAGATGAGGAGGTGGTCGGCTCGTCGTCCTTCCTTGCGCAGGTAGCAGAGCAGCACGGTCGTGCAGACACAGGCCGCGACCAGATCAGATAGCGCTCCGGATGACCAGATGCCGCGTACGCCATAATAGCTGGGCAAGAAGGAGAGCAGCGGGATGAGGATGATCATCTGGCGCATGAGATTGAGAAAGATGCTCACGACAGGCTTGCCAATGGCTTGGAAGAAATTCCCCACGATGATCTGAGGGCCAATCAGGGGCAGAAAGATCATAAAGATACGAATCCCCTCCACCCCGAGGCGCACCATCCTCTCCCCCTCGGCCTGCGCGACGCTGCCCTCAGCTGCCTCCTTGACAAAGAGCTGCATGATCTCTAGCGGGAAGCACATCACGAGCACATAGCCGACCATCATCACACCAGCCGCCGCGAGCATCCCGCGAAAGAGCGTAGCGCGCACGCGATGCAGTGCCCCGATACCGTAGTTGTAGCCCACGATGGGCTGCATGCCCTGAGCAATGCCCATCACAATCATGCAAAAGAAGAAGGTGAGGCGATTCACAATCCCAAACGCGCCCACGCCCATATCTCCCTCATAGGCGAGGAAGAGGCGATTAAAATACAGCACCACCAGACAGCCGCAGATGCTCATCGTGCAGGGAGGCAGTCCCACCAGACAGATACGGCGCGCGATGCGCCCACTGAGCCTCCACATCCCAGAGCGAAAGTGCAGCACACTCTCACGACGTAGGAAGTGGCGCAGTACAAAGAAAAAGCCGATCAGCTGCCCCGTCACCGTCGCGAGGGCCGCGCCACTCATCCCCATGTCAAACACGTAGATAAAGAGGGGAGCTACCAGAATATTCACCCCCACAGAGACCAGCAGGCTATACATCGCCAAGCGCGGGTAGCCACTCGCGCGCATCACGTGATTGAGATTCATATACGCCGCGGTGATGGGAAAGACGAGAGCCGTCACGCTCATGAAGTCGTAGGCGGGCTGGTAGGTCTCCCCCCTCGCGCCAAAGAAGTGGAGCACCTCAGGTAGGAAAATATAGATGGAGATGCCCACCACCGCGGCAAAGGGCGCGCCCATCTGCATCGTATGCCCCAGCACGCGAAAGGCCTCCTCGCGGTCGCCGCGCCCGAGGGCGAGCGATACATTCGCCGCCGAGCCCAGCCCGATGAGCATGCCTACCGCTACCATGAGATTCATGATGGGGAAGATAAGGGCGAGCCCCGCGATGGAGGAGGGACCGCACCAGAGGCCGATGTAGTAGGCGTCGATGAGGTTGTAGAGCGACATCGCAGTCATGCCGATGACCGCGGGCCATGAATAGCGCAACAGTAGGGTACCAATGGAGGCGGACTCGAGCTCGCGCAGCTTATCTTCTTTATTCATGACGAGGAGAGCTTACGCTCATCCTAACAGGAAGTCAAGAGTACAACATGAGTGAGGGAGAAATCAGCCTGCACAAGGCGTATTACAGAAGGGCCTTTTCTCAAAAGCTGCCTCGTGTCGCGCTTTTGGAACTCCCCCTACAGATATCTCTCGCCTGTGTCGCGGCCATGCCTGTTAGCAGAGAAAGTCTAAAATAGAATTCAGCTCATACCTTTTGGCTTTGCCTTGGGCTGGATTTTATGCTAGTATGCGTAGCATCATGATGAGAACTATCTCCGTTCTGAAGAAAAGTCCCCGATCAGCCTTGAGCTTCTTGCCGCCGCGCCACCTTGTCGCGCTCCTCATTGTCCTATGGATGAGTTTCATAACAACCTCCTTAGCATCCGAAGCCCCAGAAAAAATACTCTCTGTCCAGGATCGCATTGCTGCGCTCTCGGATCAACCCAATGCCCGCATCAAAATCCCCCACCCCGAGGGCATCGCGTGGACGGACGAGCAGACGCAGCAGGGGGAGAAGCATAGCCGCTTCCCCTACCCTCTGCCGCTCTATCCAGAGAAGGAAGAGCAGCGCAGCCTCTGGGAGAAGCTCGGCGCGCGGCTCGATTTTGATGATTTTAACTTCTGGGCGAGCCTCTGCTTCCTCGGCGCTATCATCCATACCTTTGTCGCGCCCTACTTTATCAAGCTGGCGCATTACTTCGAGCGCGAGGGCGCACAGCACCATATTGTCCAGCATATCGCGCACTTGCTCGGCGAGATTGAGCTCGTCTTTGTGCTCTGGATTGTGCCCTTTGCCCTCGTGTGTCTGAACTTTTACACCGCGCACGATTTCTGGGATTATCTCGTCTATGATTGCAACTACACGGAGCCTCTCTTTGTCGCGACCATCATGATCATCGCCGCCTCTCGCCCCATCTACAGCCTCGCTGAGGGTGCACTCCAGCGCATCGCGCGTCTGGGCGGCGAGACTCCGCTGGCGTGGTGGCTCACGGTGCTGACGGTCGCGCCCTTCTTTGGCTCGTTCATCACGGAGCCTGCAGCGATGACGCTCGCCGCGATCATCCTGAGTCACAAGATCTATGGGCTCAAGCCATCAAAGACCTTCTGCTATGCGACGCTCGCGCTACTCTTTGTCAATGTCTCGGTGGGCGGCACGCTCACGCATTTCGCCGCGCCTCCTATTGTGATGGTGGCGACGACTTGGGAGTGGGATCTAGGCTTTATGATGGTGCACTTTGGATGGAAGGCGATGCTGGGGATTGTGATTTCCAATGCGATCTATCTTTTCCTCTTCCGCAAGGAGTTCGCACGCCTCGCGGAGTGTCAGTCGCAGCAGCAGCTCCTCGTCACGGCGGCTCCATCGGGGGATGATGACGCTGCCGCTCAGGCGACACAGGCGGCTACCGACAGCAGCGCGCCTAGCGAGACTGCTATCCCGCTGTGGGTCTATGCGGTGTCCATCGCGCTGCTGGTCTTTACGGTGTATTTTGCACACTACCCCCTCATTTTCTTGGCAGGTTTGGGCGTCTTTATCGCCTTCTATTATGTGACGAAAAAGCACCACGACGGGCTCGTGCTCAAGGTGCCCATCCTCGTCGGTGCCTTCCTCGCTGGTCTGCTCGTACTCGGTGGGGTGCAGGGCTGGTGGATGCAGCCTGTCTTGCAGGCTCTCGCTGAGCTCGGAGAGGCACCCACCATGTCGGTGGCGAGTATCCTGACGGCATTCAATGACAATGCGGCTGTGACCTACCTCGCGAGCACCGTTCCAAATCTGCCCGCGGATATGAAGTACGCGATTGTAGCAGGTGCGGTCACAGGTGGCGGTCTGACGGTCATCGCGAACGCGCCCAACCTCGCGGGCCAATCCATCCTCAGCAAGCATTTTGACGGGATCAATGCGCTCATGCTCGCCTTCTGGGCGCTGCTGCCTACCGTCGTCATGTTCTGCATGTTCTACCTTCTTTAATATTAACTATAGAATTAAATAATAATACCATGTTTACAGGTTTAGTTGAATGCACGGGCACGCTGCGTCGCCTCCAGAGTGTGGAGAGCGGGGCGCGCTACGGGATAGAGATCCCCTTTGCCTCCGAGCTCGCGCTGGGCGATTCCGTCGCGGTGAATGGCTGCTGTCTGACGGTGGATCGCATCGAGGGGGATGTGGTCGAGTTCGACCTACTCACGCAGACGCTGCGCGTCACGGCTCTCGGTGCTTTGAATGAAGGGGATTGTTGCAATCTGGAGCGCGCCATGGGGGGCAATGGGCGCTTTGGCGGGCATTTTGTGATGGGACACGTCGACACGCTCGCCGAGGTCTCAGGCATCACGCCCGTGGGGCAGGATCATATGGTGCGTGTGCGCATCCCTGCCGCGTACAGCCGCTACATCATCGACAAGGGGAGCATCACGATTGATGGTATCTCTCTGACGATTGCCCAGATACTGGATGAGGATGAGCTGGAGTTCTGGATCACGCCTCATACATGGGAGCGTACGAATCTGCACGTCGCGCGCGTGGGTACGCGCGTGAATATCGAGGTGGATATGATCGCCAAGTATGTCGAGAAGCTCTTCCGCACGCGAGAGGGCTGATCTCTCCTCCACCCCCTGATCTTTTCTTCCCACCACCCCCTCTCTGCCTAGCTGGCGTGAGGGGGTGGATTTTTTTCCCTCTGCTTATTGCTTATCCCTCGAGGATTGGGGATGCAGCCACGGGCTGCTCACGCGGCCAGATCTAGACTCTGCCTGCGCGCCATGATCACCTTGTAGAGCTTCTGATGCCCCGGCGAGAGTTTTTTGCTTAATTGCAACAGCTCTCGGCGTTGCTTGCTCTGAAAGTGGGGGAGAGCCGAGGTCACCGCTGATAGGTCGACTGCTATCAGGTTAGCTATATGGGTGAGCACGCTGAGGTCCTTGATCGCATCCGCTTTCTTCATGGGCTCGCCTTTGCGCGCTTCTTCCCCTTTTAATTGGGCTAAGAGACGCCTAAGGTAGTATTCGCGTGACTTCAGCTGCTTTATATGGGCGTCTGCGTAGTCGCTGAGCGTTTTGTAACGGCTTTTCTCTTTGACTATTGACGCTTTTTGCAATTGTACACGAGGATCTAAGAGGCGTAAGATCTCCGCAGGATCATGCATCCTCCGCACACTGAATTCACCCTCAATTGGTTGATATTGAGTAGCATCCAAGTCCAGACTATCTGTCATAGTGCTACCAACATCGAACATCGTACAGCTACCGCATGCGAGGCTCAGTCCTGCTATGAGGAGGTGTTGATAGATTGATTTCATGCTTTTCATCGTTATTAACGGGTGTCTAAAACTCTGCTGAACTCAATCATCAGAGCTATCGTCATGATCATCGAGGGGGCTGTCATCGGGGCGCTGGTCTTTGTTTTTATCATTCGAGGTGAAGAAGGTGCAATACACCACGGCGACGAGCCCCGCGACAGCGATGAGGATATAGATGATGTTTTCTACTCCAAGGGAGTCGACTAGGAAGTTCATCGCGCTATCATAGCGCATACGCATCAGATGTCAAGCTCGCAGCAGCCACAGAGGAGGCAAAATGAGGCGCGCGCGCTTGATCCAGCATTGCAGGTCAGGCGTCACTCTGCTATGATGGAGGCATGAGTGATGATACTACTCCCTCTATCTGGGTGAATGGGCAGCCACGGGCTGGCGCAGGGCTCACGGTCGCGGAGCTGCTGGTGCAGTGTGGCTATACGAGCGGGCGCGTCGCCGTGGAGCTCAATGGTGAGATCCTGCCGCGGGTGCTCTTTGCGAGTCATGTCTTGCAGGCATGCGACAAGCTCGAGATTGTTCATTTCGTCGGAGGTGGTTGAGATGGAGCAGGCAGCTACATTTTCTGCTGAGACGTGGCGCGCGGCTCTCATCGAGCGCGTGACGCTGCCGGTGTATGAGAAGCTCCGCGTGGCCTCGGTGGCGATCGCGGGGCTGGGGGGGCTGGGCTCGCATATCGCGCTCATGCTCGCGCGGGCTGGGGTGGGCCGGCTGTATCTGGTGGATTTTGACCATGTGGATGTGTCGAATCTGAATCGTCAGGCCTACCGTATCGAGCATCTAGGCATGGCAAAGCATGAGGCGCTGGGCGCGATGCTGCGCGAGGTCAATCCCTGCATCGAGCTATCAGGCGCGCAGCGGCGTGTGGATGAGGGGAATGCGGTGGAGATGTTCTCTGGCTTCCCCTTTGTATGTGAGGCTTTTGATAATGAGTATGCGAAGGCGATGCTCGTCGAGCAGCTCTTGTCGCGCTGCCCTGAGATGCGCATCGTGGCGGGCTCGGGGCTCGCGGGCTATGGGAGTGCGAATGCTATTGTGACGCGTCGCGCGATGTCGCGTCTGTATGTCTGCGGAGATGAGCAGAGCGCGCTGGCCGCAGATGAGCCGCTCGTGGCGTCGCGCGTGATGCTGTGCGCGGCGCATCAGGCGCATATGGTGCTGCGCCTCATCCTCGGTGAGACGCAGGCTTAGCCCGTCCCCCTCGTCATCGTCATCCCCCTTCATCATCAAAATCCCCCTCCTCCTATGCACAAGGAGGCTAGGAAGAGAGGGATGGCGTGTAGCCCAGAGATCACTCCTGTGGCTCGTCATCGGGATGGTCTCCCCATCGGGCCTGCTCGCGTCGCCTTGCCTCGGCACGTCGCTTGTTGCACCACTTGCGCACGTCGGAGAGACGGAAGAAGCAGCGCTTCTGCGGTCCTTGCTCCGTGCGCATTCGTACACGTACGATGCTGAGCTGACCGTCGCTGACAGCGCGCAAGACGGTCGATCTAGCCGTGCCTGATCGCGCAACCACGTCGCTCATGGTGAGGAATCGCTTCATATCGGAGCTATTCTCCACCAGCGGTGGTCTCTTGCTACTGAGGCTCTCCACGCGCTGCTTTTTCCAATAATGACGTGGACTTGCCCCGTCGATGGAAACGAGCTGGTAGGGGATCTTATTCTTCTTGAGCATCACGCGCGCCGCTGAGGCGCTGCTGCCGAGTATCTCGGCGGCTTGCTGCGTGGTGATTCCCTTGCTTGGAGCTGCGGTATAGGGCTGACCCGTATGGGGATTGTACCCTGGCTTGACATGGAGTTCATGCGAGGGGTAGACGACTCCAGGCACACCCTGATAGCGCTGCCGCGAGCGGCTGGGTCGTTTGTCGTTCTCTGAACGCATATTTATGAGTATTCATCTATGAACACTCATTCCGTATGCCTCCTTGCGAGGCATATCACACACTGTGCTCGGGTGAGCACGCTAGTACTAAATATCAAAAATATAGACTTGGCAAGGCTCCTCACCATGATGCAGACAAATAACTCATGACAAAGAGATTAGGGAGTTTTTTCGCGTTTTATTATGTTAGACTGTTAGACGAAAACAACAGATCGTCTAAGTCTTTTATATCTATGATTTTACATCGGGCTAGCTCAAGAAAAAAATCTAGGATAATTGCTGAGCAGCGAGTTGACCGTAAGTAGTTCTCGGATAGTTTTTTGCAGCCTGCTCGAACAGTCTTTGAGCTTCAGCACTCTGGCTGAGGCGATCGCGGTAGAAGATAGCGGCGCGGTAGAGCAGCAGCGCGCGGTCTTGCTTGCTGCGGACATGGGTGGCGGCCTCCTCGAGGAGCTGGGCGGCCTCGAGAGGACGGTTGTAGATGCCGTCGAGGGCGCGCGCGTATTCTTGCCACGCGAGGAGGCGCCTCGCGTTGTCACGGCAGTAGCGGTCGAGCTCGGTGAGGATAGCGTGGTCACGCGTCGCCCTCGCGCGCTCGATGAGCTGATGGAGCTCGTCATCGGCGGATTGGTAGTTCCCATTATCCCCCGTGAGAAAGGCGCGGATAGCCTCGGCGAGATGCGGCAGTCGCGGGCGAATGATGAAGAGCCAGAAGAAAAAGCTCAGCAGGATGACGCCACCGAGCAGCAACAGCTGATTGCGCGCCTCGGTGATGGTGGAAGAGATGCCTAGTTCGAGGTCCATGGTATTGCGAAATGGGAAAAGAATTGAAAAAAAATCAGACCACCTGCTTCTCGATACACCAGAGCTGGGGCGCGGAGGCGGCGGCGTTGAAGCAGCGCAGCTGCATAACGGTATACTCACGCTGCGGCAGCGTCTCGAGGTAGCTGCCGAGCTGCTCATACTCCTCGCGCCCACCGGGATGTGAGGGGTAGATCATGACGGTGACGAGGCCGAGGGGCTTGACGAGCTCGAGGGCGATTTGCAGCGCGCGGAGGCTGGTGTCGGGGCGCGTGACGACGCTGTGGTCACCACCGGGGAGGTAGCCGAGGTTGAACATGACGGCACTGACGGGCACGCCCAGCGGGAGATGGTAGCGCATCTGGTCGTGGCTATGCAGGTGCAGATCGACGCGCGTGTCTACCTCGTGTGCGTCGAGGAGGCGGCGTGTGTCATCGAGTGCCTGCTGCTGGATGTCAAAGCTAGAGACGCGCCCGCTCGCGCCGACGCATTGGGCGAGAAAGAGCGTGTCATGCCCCCCGCCTGCGGTCGCGTCGATGACGTGATCACCAGCTTGGAGACGCGCGCGGAGGAGCTCATGGCAGAGAGGGATGAGGCGCATAGTTATTTTTGATTTGGAGAGAGCGAACGCAGCGGTGCATGGAGCCGCCGCTGCGTTCATGAGTGTTTAAGATGAGAAAAATTATTCAGGCAGGTCGTTCATCTCGAGATAATTGACCGCGATCGTGCGCTTGGGATTCTTAGGATTACGCACCTCGAGCTTCATCTGCTTGAAGAACCACGTGCCATCGCCCAGACGCTGTACGGACGTGATGCTGTAGCGCTTCTTGAGCAGGCCATTGCTGCCGTGCCCGTCGATCTGCCATGTCGGGCCATGCTCCTTGTCAATCCAGAGGCGCACCCCGGCGAACTGCCCGATGCGGGGATTGGGATTGGCGACCTGCACGATG
>CAYJLP010000109.1:0-8851 GCA_964371115.1 uncultured Akkermansia sp.
CGCCAGTGATCGCTTAAGGTCTAGACCTTAAGAATCCAAGATGCTTCGCATCTTTTCCATGTGGCGACGCTGTTTTTCCTACAACGCATGAGAGCCAGATCCATACAGATCTGACTCTCAAAAAATACCCTACGTGCTACTCCTCGTCCTTTTTCTTCGGCGTGCAGGAGCAGCCACTACATCCTCCCCCACAGCCTCCCGAGCCACAGGATGAGTTACCGTCTTTCGGCGTTCGGAATCGCGCAATGAGTATCCAGAGGAAGATCAGCGCAAGGATGGCTATGATGATGATGTCGTGCATATAGAGGAGGATGGGTTATTTCTTACAGCGTCCGCACAGTGGGCTGAGGCGGTAGATAATGATGGCAAGCAGGATGCTCGCAACGATTTGACCCGCGCCAAAGGCTCCTTGTTGAATTCCCGAGCCCAATTGGTAGACGATGAAGCCCGTGAAGTACGCCCAGAGGCACATGTAACCAATAGCAAAGCAGGTCCAGAATCCGCTGTTCATCTCGCGACGGATGGCACCGCAAGCGGCAAAGCAGGGGGCGCAAAGCAGGTTGAAGATCATGAAGGAGAGTGCCGCATAGGTGCTGAATGTGCCCAGCTCCTTGAGGCGCGCGGCGACGCCGACTTCTTCGCCTTCTTCTTCTCCCTCAGCGGCTTCTTCCGCTGGAGGCAGAGGTGCCTGTACCTCGGAGTCGAGCTGCCATGCGAGCATGCTCAGACTGGTGAGTGCGTTGTACTTGGGCAGTGCTGCCGTGCGGGCGAATTCTTCTTCTTCAGCGGCTGCTTCTTCGCCTCCCTCTGCGGGGGCTTCAGCAGGTGCTTCTTCTGCGTCATCGCTGTAGAGAACGCCGAATGTACCGATCACCTGTTCTTTAGCGATGAGGCCGGTGACGGTGGCTACAGTAGGACGCCAGTCATCTCCCCAGCCGAGGGGGGCAAAGACGGGGGTGACGGCATTGCCCACGTCAGCAAGCATGCTCTCGTGGATGCTCTCCACCTGCTGCATCTTCCAGTTGTAGCTCTGGGTGAACCAGATGGCGGCCGAGGCGATGAAGATGATGGTACCCGCGCGCTGGACAAAGGACTTGCATCGCTCCATGGCACGGAGGTTGATGCTCGCACCCGAGGGCATGTGGTAGGCGGGCAGCTCCATGAGGAAGGGGGTGTAGCCGCCTGAGAAGTAGCGCATTTTCTTGAGCAGCAGTCCGCTGAGGATGACAGAGCCGATGCCGGTGAAGTAGGCAAGCGTCGCGATGTTCTGATCCTGTCCGAGGAGCAGGCCGATGAGTGCAATGATGGGCAGCTTCGCCCCACAGGGCATGAAGGTGGTGAGCATCGCGGTCATGCGACGGTCTTTTTCATTCTCAATGGTGCGGGTGGCCATGACTCCGGGGATACCGCAGCCCATGGAGACGAGCAGCGGGATGAAGGACTTGCCCGACAGCCCAAGGCTGCGGAAGATACGGTCCATCATGAAGGCGACGCGTGCCATGTAGCCGCAGTCCTCGAGGAAGGCGAGCATGAGGAAGAGCACCGCCATCTGGGGGAGGAAGCCGAGCACAGCACCGACACCTGCGACGATACCGTCTGCGATGAGGCTGTAGACCTGATCGCTAACCTGCAGGCCGAGGCGCCCCAGCATGGCGATGCCAAAGGCGATCGCGCTCATGAGGATGAAGTAACCGACGCAGTCAAGGCGTCCGAGGCGTCCCGAGAGGTGCATGGGACGGAAGCGGAAGCGATGTGTAGCAAGGCCGTAGCGGTTTTCCTTTTGCTGTCCTGGCATGAGGAGCAGCGCGAGGAGCATGACGACGTTGATCGCGTAGAGCGCGTACATGATGCCTGTGTGCAGGGCATCGGGGAGATGGGGGCACATGTACTCCAGTAGGAAGGGGGCAATGGCGAGGTAGAGCCATGAGCCGTTGAAGCCGATGTCGTGCAGACGGCGCAGAGCCGCGGGGAAGACGAGGCAGCTGCTGAGTACGGCGGTGAACATGGTGAGGCTCTCGATGGGGGCGTGTCCCGCACCGATGAAGCCGTCAAGCCAGCCTCCGACGACGGGGCCAAAGATGGTGTCATTCGCCCATGCGGTGCCCCAGTCACCGACGGTGGAGATGGAGATGTAGTAGATGCTCCACATGACGGCGGCAAAGACGGCGAGGCCGAGGAAGCGGTTCGTAAGGACGGCGTCTACCTTCTGGCTAAAGGGGGATTGGGCGGGCTGCTTCTGCTGCACACCACGGACGATCTTCACGATGCTGTCGTAGCGAGCGGAGGCGACGAGTGAGGCGATGTCGTCATCGCGGTCTTCCTCGATCTCGCGTACGAGCTCCTCGATGAGGCTGTGCTGCTCGTCGCTGAGTTTTTTCTCACTGAGCTGCTCGTGCTCGCATTGGATGTATTCAATGGCGTCGGCACGGCTTATGTTGAGACTGGAGGTGACCTGACTGATGATGGACTCGAGTGATTCGCCGAGGTCAAAGCAGGGGGCGGCCTCGGGGAGCTCGGCGGTGAGGCGCGCGCAGAGCTGGTCGAGGCCAGTCTTTTTGAGGGCACTGACCTCGATGATGGGGCAGCCGAACTCGGCACTGAGTTTCTCGATGTCAATGGGGTCTTTCACCAGATCGCTCATGTTGAGCGCCATGATCATGGGGACGCCGAGGTCGAGCAGCTGGGAGCTCAGGTAGAGGTTGCGCTCGAGGTTCGTCGCGTCGATGACGTTGAGGATGAGCTCAGGCTTGTCATTGAGAATGTATTCGCGCGTGACGCGCTCCTCAGGCGTGTAGGGCAGGATGGAGTAGATGCCGGGGAGGTCGATGACGGTGACGTCAGTCGTGTCACGCAGGGTGCCTCCCTTGTGCTCAACGGTAACGCCGGGCCAGTTGCCAACGTATTGGCTGGAGCCGGTGAGTTCGTTGAAGAGAGCTGTCTTGCCACAGTTCGGATTGCCCACGAGGGCGATGGTACGTTTCATGTGTCTGTGAGGGGGCAAATAATTATTCAATGATGATGTGCTCCGCCTCGCTGCGACGCAGGGAGAGAGTGTAGCCTCGGACGAGGATTTCGATGGGGTCGCCAAGGGGCGCGCGCTTGAGGACCTTGAGGTCTGTCCCGCGCGTGATACCCATGTCGAGGATGCGCTGACGCAGGGCTCCGTGGCTGGTGACACGGTAGACCTTCGCGCTCTCGCCGACGGGTACTTGCTTGAGTGTTTGATGTGCTGTCATGAGGGGTGGTACGTTGTATTAGGTAAAACTAATCCTTGGGCGGATTGTAATGTTAGTTTAAACTTATGTCAATGATAATTTAGACTAACTTTCTTTTTCTTCTTCGCTCATTTAAGTTAGGTAATTTATCGAAAAATGCACTTGCAATGTTAGACATAACGTGATACACTCACAGAAGCTTAAAACAACTAAGGCTATTTACCCATTATGAAAATACTACATACTACCGTACTGAGTCTCCTCGCCGCTTCCGCTGCCACCGCTGGTGAAAGCATCAAGATCACCGTGGTCGAGCCCACTCCTGTCCCAGCCGTCACTCCTGTCGCAGCTCCCACCATCGCAGGCTGGTACGTCGAGGCAGCCGCTTTCGTCGGTCGCTCCAATCAAGACGTCATCTCGAGTGCTCCCACATGGGCACCAAGCCCCGAGCGCGTCGACATCATCGGGGGTGACGTGACCGTCGGCTATCAAATTGATAATCAGAACGCCCTGCAACTTCGCCTCGGCTACGGCTTTGGCAAAGACACCAACAGCGAAGGTGATAACCTGACGCACAGGCTCAAGGACTCTATCAAGGTACATACCTTTACCCTCATGCCTGGCTACCGCTTTACCCAGCAGCTGGATGACTCATGGAGCGTCTACGGTGCGGTGCATGCAGGTCTCGCCAACCAAAGTCTCAAGTACGAGATAGAAAACATCGAGATCAACCGCTATCACCATGAGCGTCCCCACAGCTCCGACTGGGGCTTTGCCTATAGTGCAGAAGTGGGCGTGCGCTACGATATCAGCAGCAGCATGTACACCTTCCTCGCCTACGAGTTCCGCGGCAGTACCGTCGAATCCTCCATCTACAGCCAAGATCGAGGCACGCTTGAATCCAAGGCTCAGACCTACCACGTCATCCGCCTCGGTATGGGCTGTAGCTTCTAATATTCTTCTAGCTGATTCATTCCCGATTAGAACCACTGGTTTAGCCCTCCTCACGGGGGCTAAACCATTTTCGTGTAGAGAGAGTTGGCGTTATTGTATTGACCACCCTGCTCAAAAATGCTAAATTCAAAATAAGCCATTTATTAACTATACAGAAATGAATCTTCTTTATTCTTCTCTTGCCTTTCTCACCTCATGGTTAGAACTGGATTTCACACTCGGAGTGCTTGGCATCATCGCCGTCTGTGTCACCATCGTCGCGGCCTTTGTCATGGTGATCTCCTTTATCGGAGGCGGCGACTTTGACGGCGACGCGGGCATGGCGGGTGCCGAGGGCGGGCTCTTCTCGCTGCGTGCCATCATCGGCTTCATGCTCGGTCTGAGCTGGGGTGCCTTTGTCGCACGCTCCATGGGGCTCAACATCGTCGTGGCACTCATCATCGGTGCCGTGCTGGGGCTTGCCACCTTCTTCGTCATCGCGCTGACGATGCGCATGCTCTCGCGCATGCACACGGATGGCAGCTTTCAGTACGAGAGCCTCGCCGGTCTAGAGGCGACGGTCTACCTCACCATCCCCCCTCACGGTGAGCCGGGCGGACAGGTGCAGGTCTCGCACCCCAGCCAGTACATCACTATCGCCGCGGTGCAGGAGGGCGAGACCCCCCTGCCCTCCCAGTCACGCGTCACCATCCTACGCGCTAGCAGCACGCAGGTCGTCGTCAAGCGCAGCATCTGATAATCTCAATCTACCCCTTATCTTGAGTCCTTTTGAGCTCATCACCTCACATCCATATTTTATGAACACAAGCTATCTCATCAATAATATCCTCGCCCAGTCGGGCGGTGACGGCACACTCGCGGGCACGATTGCCCTGATCGTCATCAGTGTATTCATCCTCGGCACCGTCGCGTGGGTCTTCTCACGCTACAAGATGTGCCCCTCGGACAAGATCCTCATCATCTACGGTAAGGTAGGTGAAGGCAAATCCGCCAAGTGCATCCACGGGGGCGCGACCTTCATCGTGCCGCTCATCCAGAGCTACGCCTTCATGGATCTCAACCCCATCAACATCGACGTCCCGCTGAAGGGGGCTCTCTCCAGCCAGAACATCCGCGTCGACGTGCCCGCCTCCTTCATCATCGGCATCAGCACCCAGCCCGCCATCATGCAGAACGCCGCTAGCCGACTCCTCGGCCGCAGCCGCATGGACATCCAGCAGCTGGGCTCAGAAATCATCATGGGTCAGATGCGTATCGTCATCGCATCGCTCACCATCGAAGAAATCAACGCCGACCGTGAAAAGCTCATCAAGGGCATCACGAATGGTGTGGACACCGAGCTCAACAAGGTTGGCCTCTACCTCATCAATGCGAACATCACCGACATCCAAGACGCCTCGGGCTACATCGCCGCCCTCGGTCAGGAAGCCGCCGCCCGCGCCATCAACGACGCGATGATCAAGGTCTCCGACGAAACCCGCCGTGGTGAAATCGGCAAGGCCGAGGCACAGCGCGAGCAGACCGTTCTCGTCGCCATGGCGAACGCCACCGCCGTAGAAGGTAGCAACGAAGCCCAGATGAAAGTCGCCGACTCCGACGCTAAGCTCAAGGTACGCCAAGCCGAGGCGACACGTGTCGCCGAGGTCGCCGAGCGCGAGCAGGCCGCTATGGCCGAGTCCGCTGGCTACATCGCGAACCGCGAGGCCGAAATGCAGCGCGCCGAGCTCGAGCGCGCCACCCAGACCGCCAACGAGATCGTCGCCGCTGAGATCCTCAAGCGCAAGCAAGAAATCGCCGCTGAAGCCGCAGCCTCCGTCCTGCTCAAGGAGCAGCAAGGTAAGGCCGACGCCCTCGTCATCCAGAAGAAAGCCGAGGGTGACGCCGCCGTCAAGCTCGCCGAGGGTGAGGCCACAGCTCTGCTCCTCAAGAAGAAAGCCGAGGGTGAGGGTCTCGAGCTCGTCGGTCGCGGTGCCGCTGCCGCCATCCAATCCGCACTGGAGGCGAAAGCAAGCGGTTTCCAACAAATCGTCAACGCCGCAGGCTCGGCTCAATCCGCCAGCAGCCTGCTGGTCACCGAGCAGCTGCCTGAGATCGTCAGCCTCCAGACCTCCGCTATCAGCAAGCTCAGCTTCGACAAGGTCGTCGTCATGGGCGGCGGGGACAAGAGCGCGTCCGTCGGTGGATTCGTCCAGAATCTCGTCAAAGACACGCTGCCGCTTCACGAGCTCGCCAAGAGCGTCGGACTGGAGCTGCCGCAGTACCTCGGCAAAGTCGAACCGGATCAGAAGCAAGACGATACAAACTCACAAGGTTAAGCCATCTCATACAACCGCCCACGAACCCCGTGGGCGGTTTTGGTAGAGACCTATCCCTCCTCACGAGGACTCTGATTATCACCCCCCTGACACATCACCTTCCCCCGCTCACACTCACGGACACGCCTCTCCCATGCCTACAGAACTCACTCTCCTCTTTGCTGAGCAGCGCTGGCTACTCCCCTTCATCTACGCGCTCTTTGGCCTCTGCATTGGCTCGTACCTCAATGTGATCATCTACCGCCTCCCACGCGGGCAAAAGACCAATGAGCCCGCGCACTCCTACTGCCCGCACTGCAAGCGGCCGCTGGCGTGGTACCACAACATCCCTGTACTCAGCTGGCTCTGCCTGCGCGCGCGCAGCGCCTGCTGCAAAAAGCCCATCTCGTGGCAATACCCCCTCGTCGAGCTCAGCACCGCCCTGCTCTTTGCCGCGCTCGTCGCCTATCATCCACACATCAGCCTCACCGCGCTGGCCTTTCTCTGCCTCTGGGGATCTGCCGCCATCGTGATCATCGTCATGGACTGGCAGGAGATGATCGTCATGGCGCGCTCCACCCTCTTTGGCAGCCTCGCGGGCTTTTGCGCGCTTGCGCTTGACCCGAGGCTCACACTGCCCGATCCCACGCTTTGCCGCTGGTCAGGCATCCCCTACAGCCTCATTGGTATGGCGAGCGGCTTTCTGCTGCTCAAGCTCGTCGGCTGGATAGGACAGCTGCTACTCGGGCGACGCTCCCAACGCTTCCGCAGCCCACAGACATGGGAGCTCAAGGCCAGCCCCGATGGCGAGGACATCGAGCTGCGCATCGGGGAAGAACAATTCCTCTATTCCGAGCTCTTCATGGAGCGACGCGACCGCATCCATCTGAAAAAAGCCCAGCTGCTCGAGATCCAAAAGGTGAAAGACAGCGCTCAGCCCTGCATCCCCCTGCCCCCCTCACGCATCATCTTGAACGGCACCCACAGCATCCTGCGCGACGGCACCCGCCTGCCGCTGGAGCAGTACGACTCGCTGAGCGGCACCTGCAAGGGCTGGATCTACCAGCGCTCCGTGCTAGGCAGTGGCGACGCGTGGATCGTGATGATGATAGGCGCCGTCTGCGGCTGGCAGGGCGTGCTCTTCAGCCTCTTTGCGGGCAGCATCATAGGGCTCTTCATGGCGCTGCTCATGCGCCTCGGGCGAGGACGCCCCATGCCCTTTGGGCCCAGCCTCGTGCTTGCGGCTCTGCTGTGGATCTTTGGCGCCTCACAATGGCCCGAGGCTTACTTTGCGCTCTTTCACTAAATACCCCGCCACCCCACGCAATAGACTCGATCCTCCATAGTCACACAAGCTCAAAATCCAATGCTTGAGCTTGTGTGATTCTTTATCTAATTGTTTAATGATCTGACAACTAGATCACCTCGCATACAGCACTCATCGCTGTGTACAATGCTAACTCCAGAATCTATTTAGAACAATTACAAAATAAGAAAAAATCAAGTTTTTTCTTCTATTATGTCAAAAAAAATATTGACTCAGCTGTTAGCGAATGCTAACATGAGCTCGTTGTTAGCGGAATCTAACATAAAATTTTACTAGAACTAACCAGTACACAACATGAAATTAACTAGCAAACTAGCCATCCTCGCTGCCGCCGTCATCGGTTTCACCACCATGTCCACGCAAGCAGAGGCGAAATCTCCTTATGATATGTGCTCCGATAGCACCCTCTTCCCCGCTGCTGAGAATGATTATAAGGTCAAGATCCATGCTGATGAGAAGCTTGGTCTTCAGTGGTACATGGAAGCCGCTGCTGGTTTCTGGAGCGCTACAGGCACAGAAACCAACACACCACGTCCTCAGGGTACACTCCTCATCCACGGTCAGGTTGCCAAGCGTCTCGTGAAGAGCAGCGATCACAGCGGTCTCTGGATCCGCGCAGAAATCGCAGGCTCTCTCGGCATCGACTCCAACGTACGCCGCACGGACAATGATTTCAACACTGCAATGGGCAGCTTCACCACAGCTCACGCTGACTACATGGGCGGTCAAGAATTCGTCCTTCCTGAAATCGTTCTGACTCAGTTCTTCAACAAGGATCGTGCCGTTCTTAACTTTGGTGTGATCAATCTCACGAACTACTTTGACGCCGTCGGCATCGCGAACTGCACCTTCAGCAGCTTCACGAACAGCGGCTTTGTAAACTCCACGGTCCTCCCCCTCGTCGATAGCAACCTCGGCGCCGTATTCAGCTTCCAGATCTGCGAAGAGAGCTGGTTCTTGGTCGGTGCTGCTCGCACTGTTACTGAGCCTGGTTACAACCCATTCCGCTCGAATGGTCGCGGTGCCGCCTATGTCGGTGAATACGGTCGCACCTTCGCCGA
>CAYJLP010000110.1:0-8810 GCA_964371115.1 uncultured Akkermansia sp.
GCCGCGTAGTATAAAAATCTAACTTTTTTCTATATTAAGCACAATATAATTGACTCTTTTCTCGCGAGGCAAGATTTAGAGATGTTTTTAGAGCTGGACTTTTTACGAATTGATGGCTCAGCGTGTCCTCTGAGACGAAAATTCGCGAAAATGCAGCCTAAAAGCTCTCAAAAGCTGCCTCGTGAAGCGATTTTGCGTATTTGCTTATTTAGAGTGACGAGAGTTTAGAAGCCCCCTTATTACTTTGGCGATAGTATACTACTCGTTTTTCAGGCGCAGCTGGATGTAGCCCGTCTGTGTGTAATCTCCATTGGGGAGGACGCGGATGTAGAGTCCCTCTACTCCCTTGTCCTCAGCGTCTGGTGCATTCTCAAAGCGCAGCACGAAGCTCGCGCCCGCGCGAGGCGTCTGAGGCTGGAGAGCCGCAGCCGCTAGCTTCTTCACAGGGGAGCTCTCCTTCTCCCCAATGATCATGGAGCTCGCCGTCAGGGCAATTTCCTGATCCCCTACCGTGTAGCTATCGACACCTACTTGCGCACGCTCGGGCATCCCCAGAGAGGCGGGCACTACCCCCTCACTCAGCGCACTCATACTCTGGAGGAGCTGCTCGAGTGATGACGTGACGATGGCTCTGTCCTTGATGGGGAGGCAGAGAGCGGGCTGAGCTTGTCCTTTGCTCGAGTAGAGAGCCCATGCGGGGGTGAGCTGCTGCGTGACTGACACACCCGCGTCAATGGAGCGCCCCAGCTCGGTACTAGGCAGCGAGACGGGGAGGAGCTGACTGATCGCAAGCACACCCTGCTTGAGCTCAGACTGCGTGAGAGGAGAGTCTATCTGGGGCTTGATTTCGCTGATTTCAAAGGCGATATGCGTATCTGGATCATCCATGAGTCCATCGAGGACAGGGGCTGAGGGCGCGAGCAGATAGTTCTCACTATTCGTGTAGGACTTGAAATTCAGATGCCCATCAAACCAGCCTTGTAGGCTGTAGAAGCCCGTCGTGCGCAGCTCGCATGCCTTGAGCGTCTGAGCGAGCTTCTCGACGAAATTCGCAGCAATGCCCACGGTCTGCTTCTGCTCACCTGCACCCTCGGCACGCGCGCGCCATTCGACCGCGAGCAGGCGCGCGAGCTCGG
This sequence comes from uncultured Akkermansia sp., assembly GCA_964371115.1. Classification (GTDB taxonomy): domain Bacteria; phylum Verrucomicrobiota; class Verrucomicrobiia; order Verrucomicrobiales; family Akkermansiaceae; genus Akkermansia. Next base: position 1,137 of record CAYJLP010000110.1, read on the forward strand.
GTAGGATGGGATTGTTCACGACCCCTTCAACCGCCTCCCCGCCGACGAACAGATACATGAAATGTCCAGGTCGCACCTGAATGGGGCAATTGTGCCCGAGCTTCGGCTCGTTGAGAACATAGGAGGTCGTCTTCGCCAGTTTTTGGAACTGCTCGGCCTCATCGGTGATCATCACGACGAGAGTGTGCTCATCCTTCACCCCCACAGCGAGGTAGAGCTCGCGCTCGCCAATGAGACCGTAGATCATCGCCTTGGACCTCCCATCGAGCTGCTCAGAGAGTGTCCAGATATCAAGCCCCTCGTGCTGCTTGTTAGGCGCGTCCAAGCCCATCATCTGATAGAGCTGCTCGCGAGGGGGCAGCTTTCCCGCCTCGAATTGTACCGCGAGCATCGTCGTGCCCAGCGAGATCGTGTGCAGCTGCTGCAATGACTGCGTCGCTAGCGCCTCAAAGGCTGCGATACCGCCCTGGATGAGAGCACCGTCCTCATCAGTGGCACCGTGGGGCAGCACGGCATTCATCGCCAGAGGTAGCGTCATGACCAGCCTCATGATGCCCTCTAGCGTGCCTTTTGACATGCCAAGGCTGACCTGCTTGATGCCGAGCTGCGGGCACTCATCGACTCCGAGGTGCTGACCATAGCGTGTCGCGCCGAATGACTGCTGCAAGCGCGCGACATCGGTGATCTTCAAATGCACCTCAGGGATGAAGGGGAAGTAGGCGGAGGCGGGATAGAGCTGCGCCTGCGTCGTATCAATGAGCTCCGAAGACACGCGAGCAGCAGAGATAGCGGCAAGGATCTCAGAGGGCTTTTCTGAGGCATTTAGAGGGACGAGGCTCGCGATTAGTGCGAGTGCGAGTGCTGTTGCTTTCATCATAAAATATAGAAGTTATTTAAAGAATATTACTTTGGTTATAGATAATGTAATAAAATACAGTGTATGCATTCGATCAGAATCATTATATCAAAGGAAGTACGCAGATCGTGCCTGCTTCATTACCTACTGCCAAAGTAATAACATGTAGGAAGCGTCCCTACAAGCTAAAATGAGATAGCGCTTGCACCGGAGGAACTTTTACTTACCACTTGACAGAGCTCTCCCATCGTTTATAATATGAAAATATACGTGAGTTTCACCGCTTGGCTATTTTTTTTACTATGAGTCTATTATATTTTGTTTTCAAAGTAGCGCGCCGTCTTTATTTTAGAAAGCGCTACCTTCCCTGTATCCCTTCTTCGGATATTTATTGGAACGCCGATGACGCACCGCGCCTCCTCAACGAGTGGGTAGCCAGCACGCAACCCTTTATGATCGCGCGTTTTGGTTCCGTTGAGCTCGCCTGCATGGCCAACTACATCGCCCACCGCGATGGCTTCAAGCCTCTAGACTATATCAAAGGGAGCAGCGACTTTCCCAATTGGAACACATCATCTATCCAGTCGCTGTGCATCAATGCGGGGTTTTTCCCTCAGGATCTATCTTACGCCTCACGATTCTGTGAGCTCATGCTTGATTGTGCGCGTGAGGTTGATGTCCTCGGGTCGTGGCTCAAATACGAGGAGCTCATCTACCCGAACAAGGGGGTCGCGCGTGTCGCCCTCCCCAATCTGGAGCCCTTTGATGACTCGGGGAACCCGTGGAGCAGGCACCTGCGCGGCAAGCGTGTGCTCGTCGTACACCCCTTTGCAGAAACGATCCAATCCCAGTATCAAAACAAGCGTGAGCTGCTCTTCTCGAACAAAGAAGTGCTGCCTGAATTCCACCTCCAAACAATCAAAGCCGTCCAGAGCATGGGAGGCGTTGCCCCCGAGGGGATGGAGACTTGGTTTGACGCATTAGAGCATATGAAGCAGCAGATTGATGCCTGTGATTATGACGTTTGTCTACTCGGATGTGGTGCCTACGGCTTCCCCCTCGCGGCGCATGTGAAGAGGCAGGGCAAGCAGGCTATTCATATGGGGGGTGCCTTGCAATTGCTCTTTGGTATCAAGGGCAAGCGATGGCTTGTTCAGTACGGCACAGACGAGAGCAATCCGTATCTCAAACTCTTTAATGAGCACTGGGTTTTCCCCGATAGCGTGGACAAGCCCGCAGCTGCCGACTGCGTCGAGGACGGCTGCTATTGGTAAGGCGGCTTTCCTCTTGCAGCGGGGTAGGATGATTACTTCCGCTGTAGTTATTCTTGTTTTTCACTAGCTATTGGAAGCGTGAATGTAGAAGTGCTCGCTGCATGCTCCCAGCCCAATCTGGGGGGATCTCAAGACAAGCCACCTACAAGTGGCTCACGAAGTAGCTCGGGCTGGCTCGCATAATCGTCCAACAGATATCAAACGTGCAGCCTCGCTGCTGTGTCCATCTAGGTATGGATACCACCGATCCCCCCCAAGAAGCACCCGCCTGCAGCTGCGAACTCGCTGAGCAACTCCAACAAGAATCCTTTCTCGATCAGGTCGCGGAGCAGCAGCAAGAAGAGCTCGGCTACGTGCTCCCCGTCATGGCAGAGCTCTATAGTGAGAGCACCTTGAGCAACCCCATCGAATCAGTGCTCGAAAGCGAGGTCTGCCAGTGCCCCGCGCCCGACGCCACCGCCTCAGATCGAGATGAAGCCCCCACAGAGACACAACCATGAACGCTCCCCAGCCCACGGTAGACCAGATTGAGCAAGCCTTCTACGAGGCGCAGCAGCGCTACACACCCAGCGATGCGTCCGATATCTCCCCCTTCTCCCTCGCCGCAGTGACCGTGGAGGGGGAGAGTGTGCTGCTCGGTGATAGCGAGGAGGTATTCCCCCTCGGGGCGATGGCCAAGGTGTTCAACCTCGCCCTTGCGATGGAGCACTGCGGTGCGGCTACCTTGCGAGAGAAGCTCGGGCTCACAGCCGCCTTGTACGGCGAGACCATCCCGAGCGCACTGGAGCTTTATCATCAAAAAAATCTCAATCCTCTCCTCCTCGCTGGTGCCCTCGCTACCGTGAGCCTCATCCCAGGGGAGAATGACTGGCAGCGCTGGGATAGCATTCAGACGCATCTCAACTCCCTCGCCCGTGCCTCGCTCCCCGTCATGGAGGACACGTATAGTCAGCAGGGTATGGTCGCGCAGCGCGCACGCGGGCTTGCGTGGCTGCTGGAGAGCGAGGGGTATTTTTACGCGGATGTGGAGGCGAGTGTGAATATCTTTTTGCGCATGTGTAGTCTCGGGGTCACAGCCGAGCAGCTCGCGCTGATGGGCGCGACTCTAGCTCACTGGGGGAGATCTCCCCGGTCGCAGGAGGCACTCATCGCTGAGGAGCATGTACATCGCATCCTCACAGACATGATCATGGATGGGCTCTACGGCGGCTCAGGGCACTGGCTCTACGAGGTAGGCTTGCCGGCGAAGAGCTCGCGTAGCGGGGGCATCGTCTGCATCGTGCCTGGTGTCATGGCGCTAGCGGCGTACTCACCACCTCTCGATGAGCATGGCAATAGCAGGCGCGCGAAGGAGGTACTCGCTCTCGTTATTAATCAGCTAGAGCTCAATCCTTTGAGGTGTTATGCTGGTGGTGAATGATGAGAGAAGAGAGTCTGTTTTAGCTCTTTTGCGCCTAGCCTAGAGCCGCAGTAGGGCTCTTTGATTTAGAGGTTAGTCGGTGGTAGATTCTCCCGATATCTCATCTCTCCCTACGCCCGATCACTCTCAGTGCTAGCCATGATGTCAGAGCTAGGGGCTCGTTTTGGTACTTGTGCTTTGAAAAGTCTTGCATCTCACCAGAGAATGCGCTACCCTCACCCCCATGTTCGTCGACAACATTCGTATCTTCGCAAGAGCAGGCAAGGGAGGCAATGGCCTCGCGAGCTTCCGTCGTGAGAAATTCATCCCCCGCGGCGGTCCCGATGGCGGTGATGGCGGCGATGGCGGTAGCGTCATTCTCGAGGTAGCCGGTGGCTCCAATGACCTGCGCCGCTTTTTCTATGATCCCAAGCTCATCGCGACCGACGGTCGCGCCGGTATGCACGTGCGCAAGCATGGCAAGTCGGGCAAGACGGTGATCGCTCAGGTGCCCCCTGGCACGATTGTCTACAAGAGCAACGCCGCTACGATGCAAGAGGCGACTTGGCTTGAGCGCGAGGGCGACGGCATCGAGCTGGAGCAGATCGCCGACCTCACGGAGGATGGCCAGCGATTCGTCCTCTGCCAAGGCGGCAAGGGTGGACGCGGCAACTGGCACTTCCGCAGCGCGACGAACCGCACGCCTGTGGAGTTCGAATACGGCACGGAGGCGGAGTCGGGTGTGTTCTTCTTTGAGCTGCGCCGCATCGCTGATGCGGGATTCGTCGGCTATCCCAATGCGGGCAAGAGCACGTTGCTTGGCGCGATCTCGGCCGCGAAGCCCAAGGTCGCGAGCTACCCCTTCACCACCATGCAGCCCATCGTTGGCATGGTCGAGTTCGCCGATTTCTCCCGCTGCATCGTCGCCGACATCCCTGGTATCATCGAGGGAGCGTCGGAGAATCGCGGTCTGGGACACGAGTTCCTCCGCCACATCATGCGCTGCCAGCTGCTCATCTTTGTCGTGGACATGAGCGGACTCGAGCACGATCCCGTCGAGGCGATCTCCACGCTGCGCCGCGAGGTCAAGCTTTATTCTGACGAGCTCGCAGCGCGTCGCTGGGTGATTGTTGCCAACAAGATGGACGACCCCGCCGCCGCTGACAATCTCGCCATCCTCCAGCAACGCTTTGAGAAGGTGGAGATCATCCCCATCTCCGCCGCAGAGCAGGAGGGCATAGGCACATTCAAAGACCGCCTCAAAGCTCTCCTCGAGCAGGAGCGCGCGATCAACATCCGCATCGCCGAGGAGCGAGAAGCCCAGCGCGATGAGGAGGGAGACGAGGACACAGACGAGCCCGAGCAAGTCCCCGCGCCGAAGCGTCGCCGCCCCAAGCACGAGATCGGCTACGCGAACGAGCCGAAGTCCGCGGACTGACTCTTGCGCGATGTATGCTCAAAGGAGTCGATTTTCTTTGAGCATATTTTCCGTATAGTTTCGGTATGAGACGTCGATATAGAGCTTGCGCCGCAAGATGCTTTGCGTTTTAGCGTTTCTAGGTTTTGTGATGCTATGTGAAAAGTCTTGCACTATGATGTCGTTATGATAGTCTAAGGGTGGCATTATTCTGATGTCATAAGGAGCTAGGCTCGTTAATTAAGACTTCTTTAGAATGAAAAGACGCTCAATTTTAATTTTTTATATAAAGAGATGATTAATTACGTTTATATTTTGGGAACTATCGTTTTCACCGTTTATGGTCAGCTAATTTTAAAATGGCGCATCGCGGGCTTGGGAATAGAGGTGCCTAATGAATCTAGCATGGTGGAAAAAATCCTCATTCTAGGCAAGCTACTCTTGGATCCCTTTGTGATGTCAGGCTTCGCATCGGCATTCATCGCCTCTCTTTTCTGGATGATCGCCATGTCGAAGTTTGAGCTTACCCATGCCTATCCATTCATGTCATTAGCTCCAGCACTGGTGCTGGTCTTTGGCTTTCTCGCGCTCGGTGAGCCCATGACACTGGGCAAGGTTTTAGGACTTCTCTTTATCTCTGCAGGTATTATCATCACTGTAAAATTATAAAATGATGCAATTATCCATTATTTCTCCTGTCTATCGTGGTGAGGCTATGCTCGATAGCCTCGTGTCGCGCATCCATCATTCTGTCGCGTCGCAGGGACTAGAATATGAGATTGTACTTGTGAATGATGCCTCCCCAGACGCGTCATGGTCGAGGATTGAGGAGCTCTGCGCGCAGGATTCTCGTATAAAAGGGGTCAATCTCAGCCGCAATTTTGGTCAGCACTACGCCATCACGGCGGGGTTGGCGTTCTCAACTGGCGAGATTGTGGTTGTGATGGATTGTGACTTGCAGGATAGACCTGAGGAGATCCCTCGCCTACTGGAGCAGCTCGATAGGGGGTATGATGCCGTACTGGCCCAACGCATAGCGCGTCAAGATAGCTTTTTTAAGAAATTCTTTTCTAAAGCGTTTTACATGACCTTTAGCTACCTTACTGATACAAAACAAGATGGCAGCGTGGCGAACTTTGGAGCCTATAGGAGGAATGTCGTGGATGCTATTCTTTCCATGGGCGATTATACGCGCTATTTCCCTACGATGGTGCAGTGGGTGGGCTTTCGCCGTGCCTATCTGCCTGTGGAGCACGCCTCGCGTGAGCAGGGCAAGTCTAGCTATAGTTTTACCCGTTTGATCAGTCTTGCACTTGACACAATCTTGGCCTTTTCCAATAAGCCAATTCGGCTGATTACGCGCCTTGGTTTCGCCATTGTTGCTTTGGCTATTATGCTGACCCTTTACTTTGCTGCGAAGTATTTTATCATTGGTATTCCTGTGTCGGGGTTCACAGCACTGATTCTTTCTCTCTGGTTCTCTACAGGGGTGATTGTCACCCTGCTGGGGAGTGTCGGCATCTATGTCGGGCAGATTTTTGATCAAACGAAGTCGCGTCCACGCTTTATTGTTCAGCAAAAGTTGAATTTCTCCAGTTCACAGGAATCTGAAAATCATAGTAATTGAACGAATTGATCTTTCTCATAGTGTAGAAGTGTACCCCTGTAGAGAGAATACATATCTAGAGGGGCATCTAGATTCTCGTCATTCTTAATGAGCTAACCAGAGTACTCTCGCAACGAGGTCTCTTTTGAGCGCTTTCCAGCTGGATTTCTGCTGCAATCTTTCTTCGCGAGAAAATAGAAGCTCGCTATATCATACAGCTGTGCAAATTAGCAGTGCGCTCTCTGCAAACTTGCACAGCCATTCGGGATACCTATCGTTTTGGTGACAGAAGTTGACGGCTTCTCGTGGTCACTTTTGCTAGGGCAAAGCTAAGCTTTTGTGATTTTTATTACGTATCGCTCACCCTGCATTTCAAAGAAGGCTGGGTAGTGATCATTGTCTACGATACGAAGTAAATTGAATTGCTCTCGGATTGATTGATCAATATCCAGTTGACAATCGCTGGGGCGCCTACGCGGGTAAAAGCTTTCTTCCCCGCTCTGAGGTGATGCTGTCAGATGATTGTATTCATCAATGTATCTGAGGCACATCATGATCTTTAACTCTGCTAGTTTTTCTCTCCATTCATCTGCAAGCTCACTTCCATTTAATTCCAGCTTGTCCGTGAAATAAATATCTCCTGCATCTAGAGCTTCTACAGCTTCAAAGAGGCTGAGATGGATCGTATTCTGATTTTCTAAAATTTGCCAACTTGCAGGACTCCAGCCCTTGCCCTGCGGCAGCAAACTCTCGTGGATGACGATATTGTTGCGATGCAGCGCAAGATGTGCGGAGTTGATGAGTTCGAAGCAGCTGAGCATAAATAGAACATCGCCTTGCTCTAGGTCTTTTTTTGAGTGGATTAGTCGTACCTCATGTCCTCTTTTCTCTAATTGCGATGTCAGTGAGTGATGGTACTTATTGAGCCAGCTGCTGGTGGCGGTAAGTAAAGTGATTTTCATATTGTTGCATCTCCATTCTATCACTGATTCAATTCTAATCAAGAGGAAAGCGAGCTGTTATTGTGACTGCTATGTTTTTGACGCTATAGAGAACCTTGCAAAATTGTTCTGGGAAATTGTAGATTTCGAAAATGAGCGACACAGCACGTCTTTTGCAGCA
>CAYJLP010000111.1:0-8779 GCA_964371115.1 uncultured Akkermansia sp.
TGCGGGTGTCTCGGCTTCAGGTGCAGGGGCTTCGGCAGCAGGCGCAGCGGGTGTCACCGCTTTTGTAGGGACAATAGCAGCAGATAACTCTTTCTCAGCAATCACGGCTCCGTCGGAATTGACGGCAAAAATCTCCACCGCGATGGCAGAATCATCGTATTCTTTCAGTTCAGATTCGACCGCCGCGTCGAGGGCGGCAGCGGCAGTCTCCATTTTCTCGACATCGCCAATATAGGAATAAACGGGGTTGGTCGCGGACTTTATTTGGACAGTCTCAGCTAGATGCATGACTGCGGGGACACGTGATGATGGTGTTGAGGCTTTCTCGGTGACGGCAGAGCAGGGTGCCACGAGGAGGCTTAGTGCCACCGTTGAAGTACAAAGAGGTTGGAATACAGATTTCATATAGATATGGGAGGGAAAGTGGGATAATAAATGTTTTTTTTCACGCAGGCAAATCATCCCTATCTGCTTATTCTAGCAAACTAAGATGACATGTCAATAGAGATATTGTATTCCTCAGCGAGGAGATGAAAATTTGTTCTAAGAGTGATCTTCTCACCCTGAAAAGAACTTTTATCACCACGCGCCCTATGCTATATTAATCCCATGCACGCACGTACACCGCTCCTCACTACACGCCTCTTTCTCGGCTGGCAGCACAGCGCTGTCGAATTGGTCGCGGCGCGTCTGCTCAACGTTGCCACCCCCAGTGCCAAGGAGCCCCCCCTCATCGTCGTCCCGACCAAGGAGGCCGCGCGCCTCCTCAAAGAGCAGCTCGCTCTCCAGTCCAGCGCGGGCAGCACACAGGGTGCCTGCCTCAGCCCCCGCATCATCCCCAGCAATCAGCTGCTCCAGCTCTGCAACACCCCTCTCCCCTCCCCAGTTGAAAAAATCTTCTGCTGGCAAGAGACCCTTCTCTCTGCCTCCCCTGCACTGCTGCGCGAGCTCTTCCAATCCAGCGACACGTGGAGCGAGCAGTCCTGGCTCTACCAAGCCCAGCAGCTCCACGAGCTCATGGACACCCTCGAGCGCGACGGCATCGCCAGCCATGACGAGCGCCTCCTCAACCTTGCTGAGCAGGAATACCGCTGGAAATGCCTCCTCACGCTGCAAGCGCAACAGCACGCACGCCTCTGCAAGCTCGGCTACAGCCCCGACAGCTCCGCTCACACGCTCGACCTGCCCCCCGCCACCCCCATCATCCTCGCCTGCGTCCCCCAGCTCTCCCTCCAGCTCCAGCAGCTGCTCTCCACCTGTGGGCATCCCGTCGAGGCATGGATACATGCGCCCGAGAGCCGACAGGCGTGCTTCGACGCGTGGGGCTGCCCAACAGGAGATTGGCTGCATCCCGCCCCCTGCGAGCAGACGGGACTCTCTGCCGAGCAATGGCGCGAGCATCTCGTCCTCTGCCCCGACAGCTGGACACTCGCCGAGCAGGCTGTGCTGCGCCTCGGTCAGCTCCATGCACAGGAGCAAGCACGCCTCCACAGCGTCGCGCTCTGCAATGCCGATCCTGAGACAGAAGCCAGCCTCGATGAGACACTCGCGCTGCGCGGCGTCACCGTCCACCGCCCGCGCGGGCGCAGCTTCCGCGGCTCGGCATGGTACCAGCTGATTAGTCAACTCTCCCAACTCCAAGAGCAGCTCAGCCGAGGACGCATCAGTCTGGGGAAATACGCCTACTACCCTAGCTCTATCATTCTGGAGCTCATCAACAATCCCCTCGTCGGTCGCTACCTGCACGGCGAGCAGCTCGCCCGACGCGGCGAGGCGCAGGCCTACCTGCTCAGCCGCATCCAGTCGCGCAGCTTCCCCACGCAGCTCGGCGGCATGATCAAGGAGCTCAAGGACTGGGCGCAGTTCTACCCCCGCGAGGCGCGACTAGCCGCCTCCGCAGGCGAGCTCCTCCACGCGCTGGAGAAGCTCTGCATCTGGCTCACCACCGCACTTCGCAGCGGCTCAGCACTCATCGAGCAGCTCAGCCAGTGGTGCGACTCGGTCCTCCAGACACCCAGCCCCGCGCGCCCGAGCACGGCAGACTCCCTCCATCGAGGCTACAGCCAGACCACGGCGACACTCTGCGAGCAGCTGCAGGCACTACTCCCCCAGCGTGCGCTCTCCGCCCAGAGTGTCCTCTACTATCTCCAGCTCCTCGGCTCCTCCCAGCGCGCCACCCCCGCGCGCAGTGACGACGCCAGCCTCGACATCATGGGCTGGCGCGACCTGCCCTATAGCGCCGCGCGCCAGCTCGTCATCACCTCCCTGCATGACGGCGTCGTCCCCGAGAGATGGAGCGTGCAGGCGTGGCTCACCCCCAGCGTGCGCGAGCAGCTCGGGCTGCGCAGCGATACCGAGCACGCCGCGCATGATGCCTACCTCCTGCAAAGCATCCTCGCGCCGCGCGTCGGTCGTGTCTATTTCTACCTCAGCCTGCTCAATGGAGCCGGCGACCCGCTCGCGCCCAGCAGCCTCTTGTTCAAACTCACGCCCCGCGACCAGCTCGCCGCCCTCGTCAGCTACCTCTTCTCCCATCAAGAAGTCACTGCGCCCAGCAACAGCAGCGCCAGCAGCGACGCGCCCAGTCACTGGCAGTACCGCCAGCTGGCGAACCCGCAGCAGCTCCCGCTGGATGCCGAGCATCTCGCGCACGCCCGCCTGAGCGACTTTGGCCAAGAGCATCCCATCAAGCCCACGCGTGGCTACTCGCCTGCGCTGCTCAAGAGCTTCCTCGCCTGCCCGCTGCGCTTCTGGCTACGCGAGATCCACCAGCTCGACCCACAGACACAGGAGGGCAAGAAACGCCAGCTCAACGCCGCCGATCAGGGCAATATCCTGCACGAGGCGCTGGAGCACTTCGTGCACCGCTACCCCGACTACGCGAGCTATCACGCAGCCCACCCCACCCTGCCCGCCCAGCCCGAGCAGCTCGATGACAAGCATACCGCCGATCTCGAGCAGCTCCTGCTCGACATCCTGCAAGGCTGCTACGAGAGCAGCTACCCCAGCGACGCGCTGCTCCCGCAGCAGCTCCAGTACAGCAGCATGCAACGCCAGCTCGCCTCCTACGCCGCCATCCATATCCAGCTCTGGCGCGAGGGCTGGAGCACCGCACGCGACACGCAGGGCAAGCTACTCATCGAGTACCGCCCCGACTGGGACTGGGATGGCTATAAGATGAACTTTAAAATCGACCGCGTCGACTGGCGCGAGGGTCCCGCAGGCCTCGAGATGCGCGTGCTGGACTACAAGACGGGTCTCGTCGACTCCTGTGCGAAAAAGCACCTCACCCCCCTCCACGAGGAGAGAGGCGAGCTACCGCCCCGCCTCCTCTCGCCCGCCTTCATGCCAGCACACAGCAAGAAAAAACTACGCCCCCAGCGCTGGACAGACCTCCAGCTCCCCCTCTACGCCGCCTGGGTCGAGGAGGCCTACTCCCCTGCCCTGATCTCAGCGGGCTACATCCGCCTCTCCCGCGAAGCCGCCGACAGCGCGCTCGTCCTCTGGGAGGACACACGCGACTACAGCGGGCTCTTTGATGAATATAGCCTCGATGGCGAGGAGGGAGACGACGCGACCACCGAGACGCAGCAGCTCTTTGACAATGCGAAGGCGTGGATACGCGGCAGCATGGAGCTCATCGCCTCGGGACGCTGCCTCGTCTCCGCCGAGCTCATGGGCTGGAGCGTCGCCTACGACAGCCTCTTTGCCCCCATCAGCGCACAAGCCCCCCTCCACGAGATTTTTATTGAGTCTCCCACCTCCAACTCCTCTGACACCCCTACCCTCTAACACGCCATGCCACTGCTCAATACCTACATCGCCGCCTCCGCAGGTGCTGGCAAGACCTACCAGCTCGTCAGCCGCTACCTCACGCTGCTCGTGCTGCAGTACCTCCATCAAGGGCGCGTCGATGCGTCGCAGATCATCGCCATCACCTTCACGCGCAAGGCCGCCGCTGAGTTCAAGGCGCGCATCCTCGCCGACCTCGCCGACGCCGCTCAATCCGAAGCTGCCGCGACGCGCTGCTGGGAGATGCGCGTAGCACCCATCCTTGATGAGATGCAGCTCGCGCAGGACGTGGAGCCGCCGCTCGCCCCCCTCTTCACCGACATCCTCGCCGAGATCATGGAACAATTCTCCCAGCTCAATCTCGGCACCATCGACAGTCTCTTTCAGCGCATCGCGCGCACGCTTTGCACCGAGCTCGGCCTCGCGCGCCTCACACCTCTCGATCCCCTAGAGGAGACCAGCAAACGCCGCCACGCGCTCGACCTCACCTATGAGAACATCCTGCTGCAGCCCCCCTCCGAGGATGACGCGCTGCTCCAAGAAGCCATCGTCGAGAGCCTCGACCACCTCAGTGACCTCAGCTATGCGGATAGCAAAATCTTCCAACGCGTCAGCGACTACCACGAGATCATGCTCAGCTCCCCCTACGCGCTCTGGGGAGGCGACCCCGACCGCCTGAGTGAGGAGCAGCTCGCGCTCTTCGGACTGAGCCCCGACGACGTGCGCGTCAGCGAGAATGAGACCACGTGGCGCGAGCGCGTGCAGGCACTCATTGAGCTCTTCATCGCGGATGAGGCAAAGACGCTCTTCCCCGAGCCTGTCAAGGAGAAGACAGGCATCTACATCTTTGCCCAGCGCGCTGGCAGCGTTGAGATGCACCACGCCACCGCGCGCGTGTACCGAGACAAGTTCCTCCGCTACCTCCGCTCCATGAGCGCACTGCAAGGCAGCCTCGAGCCCGTCGAGGTCAAGGGCATGGAGGACGCCTCCGCACTGGAGCAGGCCGCCGCCCGCTACGCGCCCTACTGGGACATCTGCCGCGAGCAGGGCTACGACATCGCCGAAATGCTGCGCGCACGCCGCGCCTACGTCTGGCGCGGGCTGCTGCGCCGCACGCAGGCTCTCCACCGGCTGCTCTCGCAGGTCGAGACGCAGTACCAGAGCGAGGTACGTGAGCAGGGGCTCTATAGCTTCTCCGACGTGGCGCGCCTGCTGCAGGGGCAGATGAATGAGCAGAGCTACGCGCTCGTGCAAGAGCGACTCGACGCGCAGCTGCAGCACTGGCTGCTCGATGAGTTCCAAGACACCTCGCATGAGCAGTACGCCATCCTGCGTGATCTACTGCTTGCCCGTGCGCAGGAGGGTGACGAGGGCAGTGTCTTCATGGTCGGCGATGCAAAGCAGAGTATCTACGCCTTCCGCGGTGGAGATCCGAAGATTTTTCTCTCCGCGCGCGACGAGCTCTTCGGGCTCGATGCGCCCGACCAAAGCCGCAGCCAAGAAAAGCCCCTCAACTGCTCCTACCGTAGCTCCCAAGATGTCCTCAATCTCGTCAATGAGCTCTTTGGCGAGCAATTCCGCCGCTACGCCCCCCTCGCCGCCGAGAGCACGCACCAGCTCTGGGAGCAGCTGCGATTCGCCCCGCACCGCTCAAGCCGCAGCGCCGAGGATTTCCCTGGCTGCACGCAGATCTGGCGCATGGAGAGGCAGGTCGAGGAGCTGGAGGGCAAGGAAGTCGCCTACCACTTCATCGCCGATCTGCTCGGACGCACGCGCCCTGCCGCCGCGCTCACGGACGGCAGCCCGCTGCCCAGCTGCGCGCTGCTCGTCTCCACCACCGCCGAGGGGCTCCGCCTGCACGAGGCGCTCACAGCCTTGCAGGCTCAGTACAACTTTGTCGGACCTGTCGTCTACAGCGGTGATCGCGCCGTCGGCAGTGACGCGCCTCTCGGACTCGCGCTCATGCAGCTCTTCTACTGGCTGCAAAACCCCGCGGACAAGCAGAGCCGCGACCTGCTGGAGCTCACGCCACTCTGGCGCATCGCTCAGGACATAGGCGGATACGCCCCATGGCAGACGCTGCGCGAGCTCATCGCGCAGGGCGGCATCAGTGAGCTGCTGCGCGAGCTGACACGAGGGGAGCGGAAAAATCTCATCAACAACAGCCAGTTGCTCACCAGTTGGAAGATCTGGGTCGCGGAGGCCGCGCGCTTCGACGAGCAGGGCGGCACGCTGCAGGAGTGGATCGAGCGCGTCGAGCAGCTACGCCTACGCGACGAGTCACAGGGGGACGCCATCCGCATCATGACGATTCACAAGTCCAAGGGGCTTGAGTTCGACATGGTGGTGCTGCCGCTGCTCGCCACGCGCGACGCACTCGCCACCTACGGGAAGAAAAAAATCCTCCAGCACCGAGGCGAGCACGGCGAGACCTACGCCGCGCTCCTGCGCCCGAGCGACGAGGGCTGGGCGCGCGAGCAGGAGGGGCTCTACCAGCTCATGATCGAGCCTTGGCGCGCGCAGGAGGAGTTCGCCTCGCTCTGTGCGCTCTACGTCGCGCTCACGCGTGCAAAGCGCGCTACCTACATCGTGCTGCCGCCCGCGACGAGCACCACGCCCAAGCAAGAGGGGCTACGCCATATCATGGGGCAGTTCATCAAGCACGCACCCGCCGTCGAGGAGGTGGTCAGTGAGCCTGACGAGAGCCAGCTTGCCACCTGCGCCTACCATGCGGGGCATGCCTTCTGGTTCGAAGAGCTCGAGTCCCCCGCAGACGATACCAGCGACAGTCTCGCCGAGCAAGCAGTGCCAGAGCAGCTCGCCGCTCGCTACGACTTCCGCACGCTGCCGCGCCGCACGCCCTCCAATCTCGATGATGAAGCGGGCATCTCGGGCTTTGCCAATCTCCCACCAGCCAACGCGGGCGCACATGCGGGCATCCAGCTCGGCAATGCCATCCACGCGCTCATGCAGCAGATTGATTGGTTACCCTATCCCGAGATCCAAGATCTCTCGACTCTCCTCGCGCTGCTGCCCCGCGCTCTCCAGCAGGATATCGGCACGCTGGAGATTCTCCACCGCGCGCTCTGTTCGGCCGCGTGGCAGCCTCACTTCACCCGCCCACAGCGGGCGCACCGCCTCTACCGCGAGCAGTCTATCGAGGCGCTCTGGCGCGGGAGCTGGGTATCGGGGCAGATTGACCGTCTCCTCGTCTTCTACGACGATGCAGGCAAGCCCAGCGCCGCCACGATCTATGATTTCAAAACCAATGCGGATGCCCGCGAGCTCAAAGCCCACTACCGCGAGCAGATGCGCGCCTACCGCCACATGGTCGCCCTCGCCTTCCAGCTCCCCGAGGCACAAGTCAGCGTAACGCTGCTCCACTGCCCCCGCCAAGGAGAGGCTCAGGCCTGGAGCTATGGCGAGGAGGACTGGCGATAGATATAAAAGTACATCCACACAAAGATACGCCCCCTAGTCTCAGTCGAGGCGAGGGGGCGTATCTTTATCTAGAATATGATAATAAACTTTTAGAGAGACAGCGGATCAGTGGGTGCGATCCATCGTGGTCCCGAGTTCGTCGCTGCAGGTGTCGCTTGCGAGGGTGCCATGGGCTTGGTGTCGATGATGGGAGCTGATTTGGGCAGACTCAAGTTTGCGTGGCGGACGCTATTAGCTGCATCATTCTGCGCCGCGCTATTCGCCTGCGAGTTCTCGGGAACAAGGTCTTTGGTATCAAGGATTTCTTCCATCCCGAGCGCAAAGCGCACGAGGCGTGGAAGAGCACCGGGGGAAAAGCGGTCGATCTCTACGGGGGATTGTCCGCCGCTGTGGCTGATGATGAGCTTCTTGTTGACTATACGACGGATGAGCGCATCATGGAAGGTGCGGCCATCGAGCGTGCCTATCGTGCCGATGCGCAGTCCCGAGCTAATCTGCTGCCTCGCGAGTCGCTTTGCCTCCTTGTTCGCGGCAAGGATGGCGCGCTGCTGCGCGATGATACTGGTCTGATTCTGCTCACGCTTCTGCTGCGCGGCGTCGCGCTGCTGCGCGAGCTCGGCTTGCTGCTTGCGCAGGGAGGCGAGCTGCTGCTTGAGACGCGTCTGCTCATCAGCATCATAGGCGAGTGTCTGGAGCGTCTGGATGCGCTCGAAGAGTTCCTTCGCCTTGTTCTGCTCGATCTCAATGGGATTAGGGATATGATACTCCGTGAGTGTATTGTGCAGATAGACCGCCCCTGTGGCCACGGTGCCCGCTGTCAGCAAGACAAGGAAGGCATCCAGCGCAAAGCTCGCCCATGAGAAAGGCTGAGCTGGTGCAAGAGTGGGTGCAGGCGCGAGGGGCTGAGCGAGTGCGGTCTCTGGCTCGGGCTCGGCGACGACCTCGACGGCCACGACCTGCGTATCTGGGGAGACGGCGGCCTCGCTAGATTCTTCTGACGTGGGGGGGCTGGGGACGAGGGGTTGGCTAGGAGTGCCGTCGGGCTGCGCTGCCTTCGCGGCGAATTCCTGGTCGGGCTCGTTGTTGGGAGAGGTGAGCTTCATGAAAAAATGGGAACAGAGGGGATAAGAGTGAGAGGGGCGGCGGTCTTCTTAGTAGCCCGCGCCTATCTGGGAGGCTTCTTGCTGCATGGCTTTGAAGTCATTTTCAAAGACGCGCAGACGCTGCTCGAGCTCGAGGAGTCGGACTTGGTCTTGGTTGTTCTTCGTACGCAGGGCGGTGAGCTCGCGTATCTCTTGGGCGAGGTCGCGCTCGGCCTGCTGGATTTTTTTCATAATCAGCGGATCGGGGTCTCCACTCTGGCTGATGGTGGACTCCATCGCAGCGACGCTATCGCGGAGCTTGCTGTTTTGCGACATGATGATTTCGAGAGACTGAGAATGTGTTGCTTCAGGCTTGCAGCTAGCAACACATAATGCGGCGATGAGAGCCAAGCATAAACGAGGAGAACGGATTTTCACAAAGAGAATACTAAACGAGTCACCCT
>CAYJLP010000112.1:0-8654 GCA_964371115.1 uncultured Akkermansia sp.
CGTGGCTTCACCAGCAAAAATCAACCTCTCCCTGCGCATCCTAGGCAAGACAGACGATGGCTACCATCAGCTCGAAACCCTCATGGCACGCCTCGACCTCTGCGATGAGCTACATTTCCACAACTCTCGCACCACCACCATCCTCTGCGACGATGAGAGCATCCCCACGGATGAAGACAACCTCATCATGAAAGCCATCCGCCTCTTCGAAGCCGCATACGGGCGCAAGGCCAAGCAGCGCATCACACTCACCAAGCGCATCCCCCACGGCGCGGGTCTCGGTGGCGGCAGCAGCAATGCGATCAACACGCTGCTCTACATCAACGAGCAGCTCGACACCCGCTACGACGCCTCCACGCTCCACGCCATGGCGGCGGAGCTCGGCAGTGATACAAATTTCTTCCTCAACCCCGTGCCCAGCCTCTGCACGGGACGCGGTGAGATCGTCAAGCCCGTCGCCGAGCTCGCGGACTGGACATCGCCCATCGTGCTGCTCAAGCCCGCCTTCGCCGTCTCCACCCCCCTCGCCTACCGCAGCTTTGGCGACTCCATGCAGCAAGAAGGCTTCTTCTACGAGCCCCAAGAGGTGGACGGAGTGACACTCTACAACGATCTCGAGCGCCCCGCCTTTGAGAAATTCCCCATCCTCGGAGTGATGAAAAACTGGCTACTCGAGCAAAAAGGCACACGAGGTGCTCTCATGAGTGGCTCAGGCTCGACACTCTACGCGCTCACGAAATCCCTCGCCCAGGCCGAGACCATCGCCGCCGCCGCGCGCAAGCTCTACGGCGCGACACTCTACACCCACTGCGGCTACGTCAACCCTCAATAAACAATCGCCCCATGCTCCAAGACGCGACCAATAGGCTCATCCTCAGCATCGCCGAGGACCAGCTCACGGGCTTCCACCGCCACCCCTTTGCCCGCATCGCCGAGCGCACAGGACTAGATGAGCAGCTCGTCATCCAGCGCCTGCGCGCGATGCTCGACGCGGGCGTGCTGCGCCGCATCCGCCAGACGCTACTCTCCACCAGCCTCGCCGAGGGAGCACTCATCGCGTGGCGCATCGCAGAGGAGAAGCTGGAGAATGCCTACGCGTGGCTGCGTGACAACGACCCCTTTACGGGGCATGTCGTGCTGCGCCATTGCGAAGACCCCCACGCCCCAGGGGCTGACTACCGCCTCTGGACCACACTCAAGGTACCCACTGGTGTCGGCAGCATGCAGGAGCACTGCGCGCGGCTCTCGCGCCACATCGGCGCGACGGATGTCATCCCCCTGCCCGTCGTGGGTATGTTCGCCCTCGCTGTCGGTCACGTACGGCGCGCGGGGCTCGAGGTGGGCGCACGCCTCGACGAGCTCCCCCGCATGCAATGCCCCAGCCAGCCTCAGCTCGACGCGCGCGAATGGGACGTGCTGCTCAGCCTCAAAGAGAGCCTGCTGCCAGAGGAGCTCTGCCACGACCCATGGGCGCGGCGCGCGACTCTCCTAGGCATGAGTACGGAGCAGTACTGCCAGCGCGCCGAAGCGCTCGATGAGAAAAAGGTCATCGGACGCTTCGCCTGCTTCCTCGATCACAAGGGGCAGCGTAGCAAGCATAGCGGCACAGGCGCGAGTGGACTCTTTCACTGGTCTGTGCCCGAGGGCTGGGAAGAGCGCGCGGGAGCCCTCTGCGGACAGCACATCTGCATGACGCACTGCTACTGGCGCAGCGGAGGTGCGGCCTTTGGGCACGCGCAGATCATGGGCGTCGTCCACGCCACCTCGCGCGAGCGCGTGCTGGAGCACAAGGCGGCCATCGACCACTACCTCGCACAGCAGGGCGTACCAGTCACGCACACCGCTGTCTTCTGGAGCGATCGCTCCGAGGTACGTCCCAGTGAGCTCAGCCCACAGATCTACCGTGAGTGGTGGCAGCGCTATAAACAACTGCCAAAGCAGTAAATACAAAACACATATTGCAAGTATTCACCTTGAATACACTACCCCATCTTCACGACTGAGACTACAAGATCTAGTCTCGTCTCATCGACATGACAGCAAAGGAATTGCTTTACCCATTGGCTAGAATTGAGTAGAATAACGCAACGAGCGCAATCGAGGCTCACATGACAACGCGCCAAGCTTATGTTTAAACAACCCTTATCATCTTCCCCTGGGGCATCATCTCCACTCCCTCCACAAGACAACCAGGGTTGTGCCTTCACCTCGGTGGCGACTATCGCCACCGTACTCATCGGCATCGGAGCTCTCTGGTATCTCAACGAACGCGATCAGGCGGATAAAGCAGAAGTCCAGTCACGCGAGCAGAGCAAACGCGACGCAAAATCCCCCCAAGGCAAAAAAACCGCGCCCCAAAAACCCGCGCAAAAGAAGCCTGAGCCCCACAAACCGCCCGTCACCCCCCAGAGAGTGCTCAAGACAACTAGCTCGAGCAAAGGAGAAAAAACCGCTGACACCCAACGTCAGGCGCGCTTCATCAAAGAAAACCTCGCCCCTCTCACCAGCGCGTCCATGAAAAAGATCCAAGAAATCCGCGGACGAATCAAACAAAAACAGCCTCCCGTCTCCCCAGCACCCACTCGTCCCACGCGCCCCACGCGCCCCACGCGCCCCACTCAGCCCAAGAAAGAAACACTCCCTCCCAACGACTGGAACTACCCCGTCCGCCCGACCGCCGTCTGGCTCCTCGCGCCCCACCAAGTCGTCGCCCTCGGCAATGCCAAATCCAATGGCACGACCGTGGACATCTACCCCACAGCTAGCAAGGCACAAAGCCTCAGCTTGAGCTCAGAGGGCACCATCAGTAGCATGGCCTTCTCCCCCGATAGCCGCTACTACGCCACGGGAGATGAGCAGGGCAATGTCCACCTCTATCAAGCCCGCGACGAGAATCTCATCGAGCTCATCCTGCATGATAGCGCGGTACGCGCGCTAGATTTCGACAGCGAGGGCGAATACTTTGCCACGGGAGATGATGAGGGCATGACACGCGTCTACAACATCGACACCCGCCGCAATGAGCACACCATGCGGCAGGCTGGAGGCGTCAATGCGCTCGCGCTATCCCGTGATGGACGCTACCTCGCCGTCACCAACACCGACCGCTACACGCGCATCTACGATCTGGGGCAGAAGCGAATGATACGCAAGATCGCCCATCAGGCCGCGGGGCGCAGCCTGTGCTTCTCCCCCGATGGAGCATACCTCGCCATCGGTAGCGACCATGGAAAGACGCAGATCTACACGCTCAAGCAGGAGAGAGTGCTCGCTACGCTGCCGCATCGAGACGCCGTCCTCGCGCTCGCCTTCTCCCCTGATGGGCAGACACTCGCGGCGGCAGCGGGAGAGATCGTCACGATCTATCACATCCCCAGCGAGCGCTTCATGCGGAGTATACGCCATAGCGCGCCCATCATCGGCTTGAGCTTTTCGGATGATGGAGACGCACTGCTCAGCGCGACACGCACGGGATTGCGCAAGAGCGACCTGTCAGCGCGCGATTAAAATCATGTTCGAGATCGCTTTTTGGGCACTGCCTCAGATTTAGCGCGCCTTATTACTCTGACGATAGTTATTACTTTGGCTATAGATAATGTAGCAAAATAGGGCGAGTACCCGTACTCAGAACCAACAAAAGGAAGAACTGCCAAAGTAATAATGAAGTAAATGAAGCACAAAAGGCGCGAGAATGGAGAAATCCCCTTATTTTGAACGACGAGGAGCACCTGCCCCCCTCAGCCCCTCTTCGATCAAATGAGCAATAGGGTGGGAAAAAACATCATTATGCCCCGCATCCAGCCAGTGCAGACGTGGCGTAGACTGCGTGCAGGCAGCGGCGAGACGCTCGACCTGCTCGGGGAGCACGATCGTATCGCGCCTACCCGCGATGATCGTGAGAGGGCAGGTGATACGCGGCGCAACCGTAGCACTATCAAAATCGTCCTCGCGAATGAGACTCGCGAGAAAACGCCCCGCGAGATGGCGAGCCGTGGACTTAAGACTATCAAAGGGACAGATCAGCACCACGCTACCCACCCCCTGCGCATCTCGCGCCAGACGCTGGGCGGCGACCTGCATCGCGACACCCGAGCCTATGCTAAAGCCGAGCAGATGGACACTGGCAGGTGAGCCGAGCTGCTGGCGCGCCCACTCGATCTGGGCACAGGCATCTGCCACGAGCGCGGCTTGAGTGGGAGAGCCCTCGCTCTGCCCATAGCCGCGGTAGTTGATGAGCAGATACGAGCGCGACTTGTCCCTCTCCGCGAGAAAGAGGAAGGACCCCACATTCATATTATTGCCACCATAGACCGCGACGAGTGGCGCACGGGCCCCGCGATTGAGCAGCCAGCCACGCGACACCGTCCCATCAGCGGTGGGGATATCCACAGCATGAGGCAGATAGCGTGCGCTAGACGCCACGACCTTCCTCGGTAGATGCTGCCCGATGAAGACAAACTGACGTACGAGGCAGCCAGGAAGGCAAAAGAGAGTCGCGAGGCCGAGCGTCCCTAAAATAAGCAAAACAGCAAAACTACGTTTCATCAGCAGAAGCGATTGATCATTTATATAAATCTCACACCGAGATAAATCAGCAGCAGAACAAGACCGATGACAAGACCGTATTTGAAGAGGAACTGAATCACGGAGGAAAAGAGGTAGCAAATAGCAGAGACCACAATGAGCAGCACCGCGAGCACGGCGAGCAAGGGCCACTGATTCTGCTTCACATAGGAGAGGGGATCCGCCATAAACTGCTCAACAGTCTCCGTCAAGAAGAGGCGGCATGCCTCGATGCGCTCCCCAATATAGCTCTCAATCGCATGCGCCGTAGCCTCGCCCAGCTTGTCACCGAGCCCACTAGCTTGACTCGCGAGCGGCTCTGATACAGCAACGAGGAGTTGATCATGGGCATGGAGCTGCGCTCCCACAATCAGCAGGCCGAGCAGGATTAATAGAGAGGGCGTAGCGAGGAGGCGTCGCAATAGGAAGGGGGAAAGGAGGCTATTCATGACCTGAGAATGGGATGAGGATTAGATTATCAGGTTGCGACTACATTGCAAGTACTTTTTTAGGGAGCTTCTCGAACGCTGCTGCGAAGCAGGATGCTGTGGACAAAGTCCCCGAAGGGGCGAGCGAAGCGAGTATGCGCCTGCCCCTGTCTCAAATTGGCATGCAATTTGTGCCGGATTGCGACTTGATGCACTCTAGCTAATCGAGTACGCAGAGCGTGTTTGCTACATTAACTACTGCCGACGTAATAATTTAGGGGCTTCTAAATTCTCGTCACTCTAAATAACAAGATTCAGAAAATCGCTTCACGAGGCAGCTTTTGAGTGCTTTTAGGCTGGATTTCCCCCGAATTTTCAACTCAGAGGACACTCTGAGCCATCAATTCGTAAAAAATCCAGCTCTAAAATCATCTCAAAATCTTACCTCGCGAGAAGCCCCCTTTAGCAAATCCCAGCGCACAAGCCCCTATCCCTAGCTGGCACATAGAATAAAATTTAGAATCGTACCAATTAACAAAACTCGTACTTTTCTGAGTCATTACACTTCCCCCTCTATACCTCGTGATAGCTCAGCACAAGGAACTTCGCAGAGTACACATCTAACATTGTACAATCATATCAAAATCACAAACATTATGATACACTATCCCCTTGTATTTTCCTACCATTCTCCTATACTCAAGCCATAGCTTCTCATCATAAAAAATACCGATGTTGCGGTGGTTTTCAGACCGCAGCGACACGATATCAACGATGATGTATCGCTGTACCATCGTGCAGCAGCAGGCAGAGATGCCATGCGTGGCTCACCCATCCCCCTACCACACCCTATGTCCTATCCCCGTATCAGCATCATTGTGCCCATTTACAATGTCGAAGCCTACCTATCAGAGTGCCTCGATAGCGTCCTAGCGCAATCTTATCCCCACTGGGAGTGCATCTGCATCAATGATGGCTCATCAGATAGCAGTGCCGCACTCCTGAATAGCTATGCCGCACGCGACCCACGTATCATCGCCGTACACACAGACAATGCTGGCACCTCAGTCGCCCGCAACCGAGGGCTCAACCTCATGCGCGGCACCTACTTCACCTTCCTCGATGGAGACGACCGCTACGCGCCAGACGCACTAGAGCACTATCTCGAGCTCGCGCTCAGGCATGATGCCGATATCGTAGAAGCCTCAAGCGCGCTCTTCTCGACAGACGGGCAGCAGCACTGGAGTGTCTGGGAGCAGGAGTGGAACATCCATAAAGACCGCGTATTCTCGCAGCCCGAGCTCCCCCTGCTCCTAACGATAAAGCCCTACGTCTGGAATACCCTCTACCATCGCCGTCTCTGGGAGGAATCGAGCACCTACTTCGACCCCCAGCTCAGCATCTCGGAGGACTACCAATACAAGCTCACCTTGCTCGCGCGCGTCACATCCCCCTACGTCTTCTCAAGCAGGCAAATCTACCATTATCGCAAAGGACGCGCTGACTCCGCCATGAGCAAAACCAGCTCCCTGCTCATGGCGAGCCAAGAGCGCCACTGCATCGAATCCATCCTCGAGCTCTGGCAGCGCCTCGGGCGTCTCAAGCAGGTGCAGACCAGCCTGATGGATATGATCTACCACAGCATGCGCAATAGGCACCCTCAAATGAGCAAGATGAGGATACTGCTCGAGCTGATGCAATATAGTAGCCTGCTTACCCGCATCTTTCTCACACTCCCTGACAGAGAGAGCTGGGCGCAATACAAGCTGCGCCAGAAGGAGCTACTCCGCCTCGCACGCAACCACATCCGCCGCCCCGCCGCACTCGTGCAGCCCGCACGCCCCGTGCTCTCTGCGCAAAAGAGCCCCCGCATCGCGCGGGGCTTCTCCAAAGCATACTTCGCCCTCTCGCTCTACGATCGCCGCCTAGCGGGGCTAGATCTCACGCAGCAGCATGAGACATGGAGTCCATGGGGATCCAGCAATGCCAAGCCCCCGTTCCCTTTCCCCCAGAAACTCATCTCTACAGCGCAAGGATCAGCCCCCTCCCCTCCCTCCCTCATCCCTGCGCAGACGCTCATCACGAGACTCCACCGCCCCCTACTCTAGATCACCCCATCCATGCGGGGGCAGCGAAGCACACGCCAATCTCAACATCTGGCCTCGCAAATCAATAGCCCCTCTCCCCCTCTTCATCCCCACACCCTCCTCTCATTATGTATCAAATCAGCATCATCATCCCCGTCTATCAAGTACGGAACTACATCACCGAATGCCTGAGTTCGATTCTTTCACAGCAAGTCAACTACGAGCTCATCCTCATCGACGACTGCGGCTCGGATGATAGCATCACGCTCGCGCAGAGCTATCTCCAATCCCAGAGCACACGCATCAAAGCCTCCCAATGGAGCATCATCACGCATACAAAAAATCGCGGACCATCAGCCGCGAGGAACTCAGGTATACGCGCCGCGCGCGGCAAATACCTCTTCTTTCTCGATGGCGACGACTACCTCTCTGAGCATGCCCTGGAGCGCCTACTCGAGGCCGCTGAGAGCACACAAGCCGAGCTCGCGATTGGCAACATCGAGATGCTCACAGGAGAGGAGCGCAAGCACGCCTTTGCCGAGGGCGAAGTCGTCGAGGGCAAGGAAGTCGTCTGGAGCTACCTGAGAAGAGACTGGCATGAGAGCGCGGGGAACAAACTCGTACTGCGCGATTTTGTCCTCCACCACAAGCTCACCTTTGTAGAAAACATTCTACGCGAATACGAGGTCTGGAGCCTCAAGCTCGCCGCCCACATGCCACGCCTCGTCGCCATCAAGGCGAACACATACTGCTACCGCGACCAGCGCGAGGGCTCGAGCATGCACGCGCTGCACCACAGCGACGCCCTCCAAGCCAGCCATACGACCATGCGTATATGGCAGCTCATCTTGCAGATAGGCATCAAATACGAGCTACTGTCGAACAGTTATTTACAGCACCGCCTCCACCTCTACCTCTATGAGATATTCAACCACTACCCCACGCAGCTCAACATGAGCTGGATGGAGAAGTGGAAGTACTACGAGACCTTTGCCGAGCATGCCGACCCCCGCCTGTCAAAGGGCTACGGCTACCAGATATACTGGCGCATCCAGGTCATCGGCGCATTCTGCTGCCTGCCTAGCTATCTGGCTGGGCTACTGCTGATGCTCTTCTTTGAGACAGAGGAGCTCGAGTATGCAAAGCTCGTGCACCCCGATCCCAAGGATGACCGCAAAATCTCACCAGAAGCTAATAGAAAGAAGCTGGAAAAATACCTCGCAACAGCCTGACCCGCGACTCCGCATCACATGCGGCACGCCCGCTCTAGGGCATCTTGCAGCATGTACAGCTTCGGATGCTGTCATGCAGTTGGAGAATCCTTTATGACCTTTTTGGGCGTGCATAGCTCGCTATGCACACCCAAAAAGGCGTAAATTCTCGCCAAAATACATCAAAAGACGTACTCTTACGCACATTGTTTAGGGGGCTTCTCGCGAGGTGAGATTTTGAGATGATTTTAGAGCTGGATTTTTTGCGAATTGATGGCTCAGAGTGTCCTCTGAGACGAAAATTCGCGGGAAATGCAGCCTAAAAGCGCTCAAAAGCTGCCTCGTGAAGCGATTTTCTGTATTTG
>CAYJLP010000113.1:0-8626 GCA_964371115.1 uncultured Akkermansia sp.
AGAAACACGAAAGAGTGCAACTCGATCGTGTTTTTTTGTATCAATATCACCGTTAGTTATCTATTGGAAAGAAATGAATGTTTTCTCAACCTGCTGGAATAGCCGCCGACAGAAGGATGGCAATGCCATGTGTGATGAAATCCGCGAGCTCGGCTTTGAGCGCATCGAGGCCTCGCACGGTCTCTCCCTACTCCTCGTCCCTGGCATCATCCAATCAGTGGAGGAAAAGCGCATCATCGTCGAGGGCGTCCACAACTACTGCCCCTCCCCTCTCGAGCTCCAAGGCGATGCGCCCGATGCCTACCAGTTCACCTCGCATCGCGAGTGGGAGCGCTCACGATGCTACCGCCTCACGATGGAGAGTATGGAGTTCGCCGCCAGTGTAGGCGCGCGCTACATCGTACTGCATATGGGGCGCGTCGGGCTGCTACGCGATAGCTCACGTAGCAAGGAGCTCGAGCGCATGGCGCGACACGGCGCACTAGGCACGCGCGCCTACGCTCAGCGCAAGGGGGAGCTGATGCGCGAGCGTGCAAAGAAAAGTGATCTCTACTTTGGCCGTGCGAAGGAAGCCCTCTATCAGCTGCGCGACAAGGCTGAGGAGCTCGACATACGCCTCGGCGTCGAGGGGCGCAGCCACTTTGAGCAAGTCCCCTCTGAGAGCGAGATGATGATGATCATGCGCGAGTTCGCCGATGACCCCTACGTGGTCTACTGGCACGACTTTGGCCATATCCAGCGCAAGCACAATCTACTCATGCTCGATCACGAGCAGTACCTCAGCGAGCTGCAGCCCTACATCTATGGGGCGCATGTGAATGATGTTCAGTGGCCTGCGCGCGACCACCGCGCACCGCTCTTTGGAGGAGATGTGAACTTCTCTCGCCTCATGCCGCGCTTTTTCAAGCAGAGTATGCCGCTCACCTGGGAGCTCTCCTCGTCCATCAAGTCCGAGGTGATCCGCGAGACCCTGCCCCACTGGGACACCCTTATCTCTGAGTGTGAATCATGAAGGCAGAATATTTTTTCGGTTTTAGACTCATTAAAATTGACGAATTTCTGTTTTTATGATACATTTTCGCAGATGAATACTTATCAAACTATGGTTCTCGGCGCGCTCTGCGCCATCCCTGCCTTGGTTCAGTCAACATACGCAAGCGACGAGCTCCACCGAGTCCTCGCTATGGAGGAGGAGACTCTGAGTATCTATTACGAGTATTTTGGCATCATGGGGCATCTCAGCTCCCAGAGTATGACTCCAGATGAGGCTGCGTCTGTCATCAGCGACCTAGCTCAGCGTCTCAAACGTCTCCGCAAGCGCATCGAGGAGGCAGTCCACCAGCTCAGTGAGCAGGATGGCGACGCGTACTGGAAGTACCTCGAGAGCAACGAGCGCATGGAGTGCATCAAAAAGATAGACGAACGCATGAACGTGCTCAATGAGGCCGCACAGCAGCAGCAGCACTACGCCAGTGAGGCACTGAGTGCCGCATGCAAGAAATTCATCCGCTCGCTCAACTACGGTTGAGGAGCAAATTTGCAAAAAAATGCTCTTGTAATCTGGAGCGAGCGTGGTATAAATTAGCCGATGAAACTCTTTCCGCTTTGTGCGCTGCCTCTCGCCGCTACTACCATGGTCATAGCCTCGGAGGCTCAGCAAGTCAACCGCTATGAATCCGGGCTCAATGCCCTGATTGCGCTGCACCTCCTCAATGAGATCGACATGATGAAGCCCATGCCGGGCGTCACCGAGGAGGGAGCAGAGCAGCTCTATCGCAACCAGCTCATCGCCAAGCTACGCGCGTGGGACAGCCAGCACGCCTCCCCCGCACTGCGAGAGTTCACACGCCTCTACATCGAGGGGCTCGAGCAGCGCAATGGCAGCATCTACGCGAAGCTGACCCAGCGCTACATGCTCTACGGCTCAGTGCTATTCTCCGCAGCATCGAATCTGGAAATGCGCGCCATGACCCTGATGCGCAAGGGAGCCGAGAAGAGCAATGTTGACCGAGTCATCATGCGTCTCGTACAAATGCTGCGCATGGAGCTCAGCTGGCTGCAAAAAAGAGAAATGCAGCAATTTTTGACTCTCTTTGCCCAGACCTATACGCAGACGCATGCGCGTATCCAGTGGGGCTACACGACCTACGAACCCTTCTCCGAAGACCCTACTCTGCGAGCTGAGCAAGAAAAAAACCGCACTGAGCAGGAGCGCAAGAAGCAGGTGCAGATCCGTGAGGCGGAGATCGCGCTGGCCGAGACGATGCTGACGCATGTGGAGAGCCTCCCCAGCGAGACGCGCGCTGCCTTTCGGGCGGCACTCCAGCATATGATCACCAGCCCTGAGGGGCTCGGGACTCCCCCTCCTATCGAGTCGAGCGACGCGCACCTTGCGGCTTACTTTATGCTTCTGGAGACACAGGG
This sequence comes from uncultured Akkermansia sp., assembly GCA_964371115.1. Lineage (GTDB taxonomy): Bacteria > Verrucomicrobiota > Verrucomicrobiia > Verrucomicrobiales > Akkermansiaceae > Akkermansia. The sequence goes on from CAYJLP010000113.1 coordinate 2,425, forward strand.
GATCTTGAGCATGCTGGAGGTGATCAAGCTGGCGCCCTCGGAGGTAATTCATGTATCCCTCTAGATATCTGCACGTAGCACTTGCGCTCATCATACAAAGTGATTACAGCTTCATCACTGTATTAAAGGGGCTAAATTCTCGTCATTCTAAATAAGCAAATACAGAAAATCGCTTCTCGAGGCAGCTTTTGAGCACTTTTAGGCTGCATTTTCCGCGAATTTTCGTCTCAGAGGACACTCAGAGCTATTAATTCGTAAAAAATCCAGCTCTAAAATCATCTCAAAATCTTACCTCGCGAGAAGACCCCTTAAAACAAAGCAATTACTGCCATCTGCACGGATCAACCTGATCTGCATCCGCGATTTCGCTATTGTGTTTTTTGAATGGGCGTCTTGATGAGTGAAGAGCATGTTTGGACGATCGTATAGAAATGAAGCGTGCGCCCCGAGAGAAAGAGGCTTGCTTTTCTCGCGCATCCTTCGTAGAATAGCTAGGTGAAAAACCAACAGGATATCAGCGAACTCAAAGACGCCGCTCTCAGGGCGTACCTTGGCATGGAGCTAGCTCGCGCCTTTGATCATAAGATTTCTTCACTCTACAAAGCCGGCAAAATCATGGGCGGCGTCTTCCTCGGGCGCGGACATGAGGCGATAGCAGCCTGTCAGGCGGTCTTCTTGCAGCGCGGTCATGATATCTACTCCCCCTTCATCCGTGAGAATGCGGGACGCTTCGTCTGGGGAGACACGCCGCTGGATTACGCCCGCGTCTACCTCGGCACCGTCACGAGCCTCACGCGCGGGCGCGACGGGAATGTCCACTGGGGACGTCCGCTTGAGGGCAACCCCGCCCCTATCTCTCACCTCGGCGCAATGCTAGCTGTTGCCGCGGGGATGCTGCTCGCCAAGAAATTCCAAGGCAGCAGCGATAGTGTCGGCGTCGCCTGCGCGGGCGATGGGACGACATCGACAGGTGCTTTTCATGAGGCCTGCAACACCGCCGCCGTCGAGAGTCTGCCTCTCGTCGTCGTGGTGACGAACAATCAATTCGCCTACTCCACGCGCAATGACGAAGAGTTCGCCTGCGCCTCGCTGCTTGATCGCGGGGCGGGCTACGGCATGCAAACATGGGAATGCGACGGCACGGATTTCCTCGCCACGCTCCAGACCATGCACGACGCTATCTCTACAGCGCGCCGCGAGCAAAAGCCCCAGTGGGTGCTCGCCAACACGCTGCGCCAATGCGGGCACGGCGAGCATGATGATGCAAGCTACGTCCCTCAGCAGCTCAAGGACGCCTACGCCGAGCGTGACTGCCTCATCATCGCGCGCCAGCAGCTGCTCGATCTGGGCTGGATCACGCAGCAAGATATAGCCGATACCCAAGCCGCCTGCAACGAGGACGTGCGCCAAGGTGTCGCTCAGGCACAGAAAGAACCAGCACCGCTCGTGCGCGATCAGGACTGGTCGGCGACGTCGTGGGATAGGGACGTCGCACTCTCACTCTAATCTTTTTTCCCCCATCTTTACTCTTTTACCTAATAGACTATGAGCGTCACCTACATCGAAGCCATCCAACAGGCGATGAAGGAACTCCTTGCCGAGGATTCCCGCGTCTTTCTCTATGGTCAGGACATTGCCGGTAGCTTCGGCGGAGCCTTCAAGGCGACCAAGGGGCTCTACGAGCTCTACCCCGAGCGTGTGAAGAATGCCCCCATCAGTGAGGATGCCATGATAGGGCTCGCCATGGGAGCGGCTCTCGGCGGCATGCGCCCCATCGTGGAGATGCAGTTCGCCGACTTTTCCTCCATCGCGCTCAATCAATTCGCCAACAACTGTGCGGCGCATTACTACCGCACCGGCATCCCTGTGAATGTGACGCTGCGTCTGCCCACGGGTGGCACACCCGGTGGCGGTCCCTACCATAGCCAGAGCATGGAGGCGCTCTTCGCCCATTTCCCTGGCCTTCATATCTGCACCCCCGCCACGGTCGCCGATGCCTACGCCATGCTCAAGATGGCCGTCGAGATCCCCGATCCTGTCGTCTTTGCCGAACATAAATTCCTCTACCGCTGGCTCAAAGCTGGCAGCTGGCTGCCTGAGGATGGAGAAGCCCCGCTGCCCATCGGCAAGGCGCGCATCGCGCGCAGTGGTCGTCACGCCACCGTCGTCACCTACTCCGCCATGGTTGCCGAGTCACTAAAGGCCGCCGACGAGCTCGCCGAGAAGAACGGCTACGAGATCGAGGTCGTCGACCTGCGCTCCGTGCGTCCGCTGGATATGGATACAGTACTCGCCTCCGTCGCGCGCACAGGGCGCGTGCTGGTCGTGAGTGAGGATTTCCCCTACGGCGGCGTCGCCTCGGAGGTCATCACACGCATCGTCGGCGAGGGATTCCACCTGCTGGACACCCCTCCCCTGCGCCACTGTGCGAAGGACACCCCCCTCCCTCAGCATCCCGATCTCTGGCGCGCCCACCGCCCGCATGCCCACGACATCAGCCACTCGCTGCGCTACCTGCTGTCCTTATAATTTTATTCTGATCACTCCCCCCCCCTCTTCCCCCACCATCATGCCCCAAGTCCCCATCCTCATGCCCCAGCTCGGTGAGTCCATCACCGAGGCCACCATCATGAGTCTCCTCATCAACGTGGGAGATACCGTCACGGTCGACCAAGATATCATCGAGGTCGAGACCAACAAGGCGGTCATGTCTGTCACGGCTCTCTGTAGCGGCACCATTGCGGAGTTCTCCGCTGCCGAGGGAGAGACGCTGCCTGTCGGCACTGTCCTAGGCTACATCGAGGCCACGGAGGAGGAAATCGAGCTCCAAGGCCTCCACCAGATGGTGCAGCAGGCCTCCTCGGACGCCGACCAGCCCCCGCATATCGCCGCCATGCCCGCCTCGGCAGCTGGTAGCAGCGATGACGGCGCGCATTTCCGCACTGAGGGCGAGTTCCGCGAGAACTTCGCCTCGCGACAAAGCAACGTGGCGGGCGGTCTCCCCGTCCCTATGCCCGTGCGCTCCGCAAGCTACCTCTCACCGCGCATCAAGGCGCGCATGGACGAGCTGGGCATCACTGAGGCCGACCTCGCCTACATCACAGGCACAGGTGTCGGTGGGCGTATCACCATTGAAGACTTTGAGCAATTCATGAACTACGTGGACGGCTGGCCCTCGCTGAATGCCTCGCCCATGCGCCGCAGTGTTGCCAACAGCATGCAGCGCACGTGGCGTCGCCCCATCGCAAGCGCGAGCCGCCCCATCTTCATGGCACCCATCATCTTGCACCGCAAGCGTCAACAGCCAGAGAAGAAACCGGGCATCACGCTCTACTTCGTCCGCGCCCTCGCGCTCGCCCTCGCCGAGTCGCCCCAATGTGCGGGCTACATGGTGGGCGGACGCATCCTCACGCCCAAGCGTATCGACATCGGCATCGCCGTGCAGGTGGATGACGGCGTGATGGTGCCCGTCATGCGCGGTGCCAATGAGTACACGATGGAGGAGCTGGTCGAGGAGTACAACAAACTCGTCGCACAAGCCCGCGCGCGTCGTCTCAACCCCGAGTATCAGGGAGGCGGCATCGCCACGGTGACGAATTTCGGCGGCTTTGGACTAACGAACGCCTCCCCCATGCCGCTGCCCAGCGAGAGCCTCATACTCGGTGTGGGCTCTGTGGTGAAAGAGCCCGTCTGGAGCGATGAGGTGGAGTGCTTCATCCCTGTGGAGAAGGCGAACATCGTCGCCTCCTTTGACCACCGCGTCGTCGACGGCGGTGACATCGGTCGCCTGATGCAGCGCATCGCCTACTTCCTCGAGCATCCCGATGTCCTCTAATCAGCAAGATCATCATCTCGATGACACCCTCCCCCCGCTGGGCGTCCTCGCGGGGGCAGGCGAGTACCCGCGCCTCCTCGCTGAGGGCGCGCGCCGTGCAGGACGCCGCATCGTGGGCATAGGCTTCCGTGGCGCGGAGGAGCCCGCCTTCATCGCGCTCTGCGATCACTACACGAGCTTTCGCGTCGGCGCTATTGAAGGACCAGCCGCTTTTTTCAAGCAACATGAGGTGAAGGAATGCGTCCTCACGGGACAGATCAAGCCCTCCTGCATCTACACGCTCTGGCCTGATGCGACTGCACGTCGCCTCCTCGCCGAGCTCGACAGGCGCAACGCACACACCATCTTTGGCACCGTCTGCCGCTTCATCGAGAGCCAGGGCATACGCCCACTGCCCTCCACGATCTACATGGAGGAGTCCATGCCCCCAGTGGGGCACATTGCGGGTCCTCCCCCCAGTGAGGAGATGCTCGCGCTCGCGCGGCGCGGTCTAGCGCACGCCAGCACCATCGCGGATCTCGACATCGGGCAGAGCCTCGTCATGCAGGGCGCGCATGTGCTCTGCGTCGAGGGCTACAAGGGGACGAATGAATGCATCGCCCAGTCCGCACACAGTGAGTACGCTGGTGAGAAAATCCTCTGCAAGATCACGAAGCACGGACACGACATGCGCTTTGACGTCCCCTGCATCGGCATCGGTACTGTACGCCACTGTCTACGCGCGGGCATACGCCACATTGTAATCGAGGCCGAGCGCACCATCATGCTCCAGCGGGAGGAGGTTCATACATTCTGCCAGCGCGAGGGCATCAGTCTCTTTGCGCTCCCACGCCCTATAGGCGAGCAGATCCACGCCCACGCGGCCAAGGGAGAGGACGACGAGGCCCACGCAGGCTACCTCGCGCAGCAACTCCACTCCCACGGCATCGGTGCGAGCGCCGCGGTCTGCGACGGTGTCGTCATCGCCGTCGAGGATCATCAGGGACTGCCCAAATGCATCAAGCGCGCCGCCGCCTACATGCGCCGCCTGCGCTGGGCGCGCCTCATCAACACACTGCTCCACTACCTCCTCGGCTACAAAAAAAGCCAGCGAGCCGCCCCCCTCGTCCTCGCCAGCACACGCCCTCTCGACGCACAGGAACAAAAGCTCCTGCGCCGCTACGGTATCAAGTGGATATAGTAGCAGCTGGCTTCTTCTTTAGTTTGCCCAAAAGAAGGAAACTTAGAATATCGGATAGCTCAATAAACTTTGAAAAAAGAATACAGATATAACAGACGATCAATGAGGCCACTCCATATGTGACTTGTACGAATGTCGCATTCATCCCCTCAAGCAGCAAATTGAGCTCACGTGACTCAAAGAATCCTGATGCAATATAGATAATCAATGTGTATTGCCCAATGAACTGTAATTGCCCCTTGATGAGCACACCCTGCTTCCATTGTAAGAACAAACGCATCAACACGACAGCAGCGCATACTCCGCAAAATACTTTACTATACTGTTGATAAGGAAAACTATTCATGAGAAAGGTAAATCCAAAAAGATAAACCAGAGCTAAGGCTATGACATATCTATTCTCCGCTGCCATCAGGTACACCTTCTTATAATGGACTAAGAAAACTCCGAAGAAAAACGGGATGAAATATGTATAAGCTGATGTCAACCATTGCAAAGCATCAGTAGATTCAGCTGATGTCTTGCCAAATAGCTTATGCGATAGAACGGCGATGGCAAAGATAATGCCCAGCGCTAGGCATTGCAACATGGGCTGCTTGAATAATTTTGTTGCTACATAAAAAATACAGTAATAAACTTGGAGTAACAATAAAGCAGGCAAAAACCATAAATTCACATCCCCTGTCACAAAGGACATCCACTGAGCCTCGAATGAATATGCAGAGATCTGCTGCATATCAGCAAAAAACAAAGGTCGCAAAAAAGACCAGCACAGATAGGGAATAAAAATGGTCATGAAACGCAGCTTCAAAAACTGCCCTATATCCCCCTTCGACAGCAAGCTCACCGCTGCCGTGATGCCCGCCAATACAAAAAAGAGGGGCATGTGAAAAGCGTAAATCGAGCTAAAGGCCCATCCTACAGCACCTACTCCCGTATGAGGGACATAAGAGTGTCCCAGTACAACGAGAAAAATACTTAATCCCTTGAGGTAATCCACCCAAGGGATACGATTTGATTCATTGAGTAAGTGCTGCATAATATCGGTGCTCACTCTATCACACCCAAGAAAGCGCGTCAAGCACGGGCTGACATTACTCCACCGTCAGCCTAGGGTAGCGAGTCGCGAGGTGCTTGAGCATGACGCGCTCGCGGCACTCCGTGAGCGCAGGGGATATCCAGCCCAT
>CAYJLP010000114.1:0-8495 GCA_964371115.1 uncultured Akkermansia sp.
AAGACTACGAGCAGTTCACCCGCCTCCTCATCCAAGCCTGCGATCACGTCACCCAGCTCCAGCACCTCCCAAAAAAACTCTACTGCGACCAGAGCTCCATCCGCTTCGCCCTAGAAAGTGCGCTCCTCCGCGCCCACGCCGCCGACAAGCCCATCTGGGACACCCCCTTCACCCGAGGAGAAACCCCCATCCCCATCCACCACCTCATCTGGATGGATACGCTCCCCCACATGCTCCAGCAGGCAGACGAGGGCGCCTCCGCCGGCTTCACCTGCCTCAAGCTCAAGATAGGCACCTACCCATGGGATCAGGAGCTAGCCCTGCTCACCCATCTACGCTACCAGCACCCCCATATCGAGCTGCGCGTCGATGCCAACGGCTCACTCTCCCTCCCCTCCGCACTCACACGCCTCCAGCAGCTCGCCGCCCTCGATATCGCCTGGATCGAGCAGCCTCTCCCCCCCTCCAACTATCACGAGCTACGCACCCTCATCGCTAGCTCCCCCATCCCCATCGCTCTCGACGAGCAGCTCATCGGCATCAACACCCCAGAGAATATAGAAAAAATCCTCACCGACCTGCGCCCCCACGGACTCGTGCTCAAGCCCAGCCTCCATGGAGGACTGAGCACCTGCGAGTCCATTATCCACCACGCCCGCGCACTCGACATCCACTGCTGGGTGAACTCCATGCTTGAAAGCTCACTGGGGCTCAGCGTGCTCGCCGAGTGGACGAGTGCTGTGCTTCCCAATCAGCTGCACGCCCTGAGCAAAGGAAAGTTATACTGTCAGCAGGGAAAAATAGGTGATTTTCCTTCTTGCCAGTTGCGCGGAAATTCCCTAGTATACGCCTTATAGATTTTTTTTCCTATTTTTACTCATTTTCCTAAACAATATGAAAACATCAGCCTCCATCCTCAGTCTCTGTCTCGCGGGTCTCCCGCTACTCAGCTCAGCTCCCAGCCACGCGCAAGCGCAGCCACGCGCAGGAGCTCCCACGGCGAATAGCGAGCACCTCTCCTCCAATACGGTGCGGGCAAAGTTCCGCGGCTTGCAGGACATGCCCAGCGCACCGCATTCCCCCCGCACCTCCCTGCACGCCATCTTTGAGGTCACAGAATCGCTCGCTTACCAAATCGACGCGCCCCACGGCTCGCCCCGCCTCGAGATTGGCGATCAATTCTCAGTCAACCTCGAGCCCAATCTCTACGGCCAGCCCAACGAGGTGAGCCGCCAGATCTCCATGCTGCGCGAGGGCGATTCTGCCGTCATGCTCATGAGTACATTGTTCCTCGATGATCAGGACGGACAGGCAGGTGGGCGCATCATCCGCCCTTGTGTCCGATTCGCCGCTGACAATCCCAGCTCCACGCCACCTGCTCAGCCAAACTACGGTGGCTACCCTCAGCTGCCCGATCCAAATCAGGTCGTCACCCCACGTCGCAACCGTAATCGAGGCAACTACCGTGAGGTCTCAATCAATATCACCAACGGCCGCACCGAGCGCATCGAGCGCTCCCGCGCCTATGATCCGAACACGGACAGCTTTGTGGAGCGCCTCTTCATCAATGGCGTCGAGGTCGACCCCTACACCCGCCAGCCCATCCAAGGCAATCAACAAGGGCAGCCCTACCAGCTGCCGTCACAAGACCGCGAGTACCAACGAGATCGTGAGTATCGACAAGACCGCGAGCCTCAGCAACCTGCCCAACCTGCACCTCAGCAACCCAGGCAGCAGCAGCAGCAGCAGCACGGCCCCACAGAGGCTGAGAAGAAAGGGCTTTCTTTCTAGAAAAAATCATAGGGGGACTCCAGCTCTGCCAGAGTCCCCCTTTATTACATGGGGCAGCATGTCTGCCCCATGTCGCTATTGCAAAATCAGCTCCCCACCAGCTCCGCGAGATGCTGCGCAAATCCGGGGTAGGATGTATTGATATTCTCACAACGCTCGAGCGTCGTCTCACCCTCGGCGCAGAGTCCCGCCATCAGGAAACTCATCGCGATGCGGTGGTCACCATGGCTATCCATGGTCGCGCCATGCAGGGGTGCTCCGCCTGTGATCTCCATGCCGTCTTCGAACTCCTCCACCTGCGCGCCCATGGCGCGGAGATTCTGCACGGTGGTGGTGATGCGGTCGCTCTCCTTCACGCGCAGCTCCTTGGCATGACGGATGGAGGTAACACCCTGCGCCATGGCAGCCGCAACGCTGAGGATGGGAATCTCATCAATCAGATTGGGGATCTCGTCTGCGAGTAGCTCGGTGCCGCAGAGCTCGGGGCTGTAGCGCACGCGGATGTCGCCGTAGGGCTCACCCGTGAGGGAGTCCGCGACAGGTGAGATACGGATGTCACCCCCCATGCGCTGGAGCACGTGAATGATGGCGTCGCGCGTGGGATTGAGCCCGACATTCTTGAGTAGCAGATCGCTATCGGGGACGATGAGCGCGGCGACGATCCAGAAGGCCGCGCTCGAGATGTCCGAGGGGATGATGATGTCGCGCGCCTGTAGGGAAATAGGACCCGTGACGGCGACGTCGAGTCCGTCTTCCGAGACCTTACAGGGTACGCCAAAGTGGGCGAGCAGACGCTCCGTGTGGTCGCGCGTGAGGGCGGGCTGGTGGACAGAGGTCGTGCCCTCGGCGAGGAGACCTGCGAGGATGACGGCACTCTTCACCTGCGCGCTGGCCATGGGGAGCTCGTAGTGAATGGGGGTGAGGGTGGTGCCGTCTATCTCAAGCGGCGCGCAGCCTTCCTTTTCCCCCACGGCCTTGAGGCGTGCGCCCATGAGGCTAAGTGGGTCGATGATGCGCTTCATCGGGCGCGAGCAGAGTGACGCGTCACCGTACATGCGAGACGAGAAGGGTAGTCCCGCGAGCAGCCCCGCCATGAGGCGCATGCCTGTGCCTGAGTTCCCACAGTCGATGTCCTGCGCAGGTGCTTGTGGCTGCATGGCAACCCCCGTCAGGCAGAAGCTGCTGGGATCCTCCGTGCAGCGCTCCGTGACGCGTGCGCCGAGCTGCTCCATGGCGCGTAGCGTATTGAGGCAGTCTTCGCTACAGAGGAAGTTCTCCACGCGCATGCTGCCCTCCGCCATCGCGCCTAGTAGCGCGACGCGGTGCGAGATGCTCTTGTCGCCGGGGACGGTGAGGGTGGCGCGGATGCCTTGAGGGGCGCGAGATACGGTGAGGGTGCTATCGCTCATGTTGTTGTTTTATTTGTTAATTTTAAGGTGCTTGTCGTGGAATAGTTCTCGGAAGCTGCTTTGGAAATAGTGATCGCTCGCCCAGCTGCGGCGCGCGCTCTCGAGGGCTGTCCTGAGGCTGGGAGCGGCCTCCTCCAGACGGGGGAGGCGCGAGGGGGTGGGGGCGGCAGCCTGCACGATGTGCCAGCCCCAGCGGCTTTTCTTCAGCACAGGAGTCGCCGCTGCGATGGCTTGCTCGCCAAAGAGGTCGAGCTCGGGCAGGGGCAGCTCCACGCTGTCGTAGAGCACACCGAGATCGCCGCCCTGTGCCGCGGTGGCGGAGTCATCGCTGTATTGGCGCGCGAGATCGGCGAGGGATTCACCCGTCAGCACGCGCTGGTAGAGTGCCTCGGCGCGCTGCTGGAGCGCGGCGGGATCTTGATTGAGCGCGCGCAGGAAGAGGTGGCGCGCGCGGCGTGAGGCGGGGATGCGCAGCTGCTCCTTGAGTGCCTCATAGTACTGCGCGACTTCTTCATCGGTGACGCGCGTCGCTTCTTGGATGGAGCGCGAGAGGAGGTATTCTTGGCGTAGGGTGGCTTCGATGTCGGCCAGATAGCTCTCCTCGGTCATGCCCCGTGAGGCGAGGAGCTCTTTCCATGCCTCGGGGCTGGGCGCGCGGCTCGCCATGCGCGCCATCTCAGCACGCGCCTCGTCGTGGAATCGGGTGACATTGTTCTCATTGTAGTGCACGCGTATCGCCAGCAGCTCGCGGCGTAGCAGCTCCATGAGTACGGAGGCGCGCGCAGACTCGGGCATGCTCTCTAGTCCTCGCTCATAGGCCATGGCGGCGGCTTGTGCCTCCCAGTCGCTCTGGCGCAGGGGCTTGCCGTAGAGGGTGGCGATGCGGGGATCTTGATCATTCTTGAGCTGCGCGTCACTGTGGATGAGCTTCCAGACTGGCCCTTGGAAAGCCCATAGGTCGAGTGCCAAATAGAGCAAAACGATGGAGAAAATCGCGAGTTTGGTGGCAAAGAGTTTGAGCGGCGCGAGCATGTGCTCGTATTCTAGCATAGCTTGATAGGGGTGGCAATTGCAAATGCCTCGGACGCCCAATCAAAAAAAGCAAAAAAATTCTACTTGCAAAAGTACGAGTCAGTCGCTACAATACGCCCGAACGGGTCTTGCGATGCGTGCGACCCAAGCATTCCATAACCAATCTAATACAGTACCATGCCAGTTCCAACACAAGAACAGTACATCAAGATGCTTGATACGGCAAAGAGCGAAGGCTACGCCTATCCTGCTATCAACGTCACCACCATCGAAGTGATCAACGGCGCCCTCAAGGCATTCGCCGAAGCCAAGTCCGACGGTATCATCCAGGTCTCCATCGGTGGCGGTCAGTTCGCCTCTGGTACATCTGTGAAGTCCTCCGCCATCGGTGCTATCGTGCTTGCAGAAGCCGTCCATCGCCTCGCAGAAGAGTACGGCGTCTTCGTCGCTCTCCACACCGACCACTGCCAAGCAGACAAGGTAGACAGCTTCCTGCGTCCTCTCCTTGCCGAGTCCCGCAAGCGCATCGCTGCTGGTCTCAAGCCCCTTTACAACTCCCACATGCTCGACGCCTCTGAGCTCCCCATGGCTGAGAACCTCAAGCTCTCCAAGGAACTCCTCGCTGAGTGCGCAGAACTCGGAATCATCCTCGAAATCGAAATCGGCGTCGTCGGTGGTGAAGAAGACGGTGTGGACAACAGCGGTGCTAGCAACGACAAGCTCTACACCACTCCTGAAGACATGCTTCAGACCTACGAAACGCTCAATGGCGTAGGTGAGTTCATGCTCGCAGCGACATTCGGCAACGTCCACGGCGTCTACAAGCCAGGGGCAGTCAAGCTTGAGCCCAAGATCCTCCGCGACGGTCAGAAGGCAGTCTCCGACAAGCACGGCAACGACATGCGCCTCGTCTTCCACGGTGGCTCCGGCTCCGAGCTCGCCGACATCCGTGAAGCCATCTCCTATGGCGTCATCAAGATGAACATCGACACCGACACCCAGTATGCATTCTCCAAGCCCATCATGATCCACATGGCGCAGAACATCGAAGGCATGCTCAAGATCGACGGTGAAGTAGGCAACAAGAAGGTCTACGATCCCCGCACCTACCTCAAGAAGGGTGAAGAAGGCATCAGCGCACGTCTTCAGATCGCTGCTGACGACCTCCTCTCCACAGGCAAGACTCTCTGCGGCAAGATCTAATTTCTTTCCCCAAAATTCTTTTCAAAGACCGTTCTCCATGGCGAGAGCGGTCTTTTTCTTCTTTGTCGAAGAGGGAGGAATTCTGCTAGATGTCGCTGAAATCACAGTATGAGCATGCTCTTGATAGAGTCATGCGCTATTATTTACTTGAATGAGAGTATCGTTGTATGCTAAGCTAAGTTAGATTTTATCGCAAAATCTATTATACACCGATTAAAATATGATGAAAACTATTATCTCCCTCGTCGCCCTCAGCATGGTCAGCCTCAGCTCTGCTGCCATCAATCTCGATGCCCTCAAGTGTGAGCACTGCAAGTGCGGTACAGAAAAGGGCGGTCACAGTCACGATGACTGCACGATCAAGACTGGCAAGAACGCTGCTAAGAAGTAAATTTCTCTCATCAAGCGCGCTCACCGATATGCATCGTGCGCGCTTGATGAGAATGCGCTCTTGCTCTTCTCGAATGAGTCAGACGATTGTCTGCCCAGCAGCAGGAAGCTCTTTTGCGTACCGGCTCGCGCAAGTGCTAAGCGGTCATTGTCCTGTGCAAGAAGCTGGCTACGCGGTGTCTCCATGTCGCGGGAGCTTGTCGCGAGAGCCACCACCATGCAGGGTAAGCCCCTGGGATGTAGGTGGCGAGACGTAGGCCGCGAGCGATGAGTTTCTGCATGCCAGCCTTGGACGCGCTGCGCAGATTCTGCTTCATCGAGTGGGGTGTGTAGGGGAGGCGATGCTTCCACGGTGAGTGGCGCCAGAGATCGTAGAAAGCGACGTGCTCCTCACTCGGGGGAAAGAGGATGAAGGGGTTGCTACTGGAGAGCAAGTGGAGGATAGCTGGGCGCGCGGCTGCCTCATCGCGCTGCTGTGTCTGGGCGTGCGCGTAGGCCGCATCGGCGTCGTGCGCGTATTGCTGCGGGATGGCGCAGAACTTTTGCTCCAAGGGGAGGGTGGCTCCCTGCATCAGTTTATTCATGAGGTGCGCACTAGGGTAGGCATATTTCTCCAGTGAGTGTGGAGATAGCTGGTCGATTCGAATGTTGCTTAATTCTTTGCGCCATTGTTTCACGTTGAATAGCAGCACGCCAGAGTTGCAGTACTGAGATATCTCCTCATCATAGCCGCATTGTCGCGCCCATTGCTGGCGTGCCCGGACGAATTGGGTCTGAGTCGCAGTGGAGAGCTGGGGTGAGGCTGCTAGTAGATGATCTCCCATATCCATCTCGTAGAGGGAGCTGATGTCGTTGCATATCATCACATCGGCATCCAGATAGACGAGCTTCTCTATCTCTGCGGGGAGGAGCTCGGGCAGCAGGAAGCGCGCAAAGGCGATGCTCGGCGTGTACGCTGACTGGGTCATCTGGTCTAGTGCATAGCGTACATCGTGGTAACTGAGGTGGAATTGCGCCTGCTCACACAGATCTTGGATATCGCGGATGATATCTGCCTCCACGCAGTCTCCCAGTAGGTGGATATGATAGTAGTGCCCTGGCGCGCTTGCTCTGATGAGTGAGAGGCATGCCAAGGCGAGCGAGACAGAGAATGACTCATCTGCTGCCAGCGCGATATGCTGGTAGCTTCTGCTCGGAATCGGGTTGATGATGGTAGCGGACGCTCTCTTCGAGGCTCGTTGTCGTGCGGAGCGTCGTGGATGGGCGATTTCTTCCCAGTACTTGCGCATGGATTGCTTTATATCGAGGCGACGCTCACCCTGTTTTATTATCAAAGCTCGTTGCTGAGCATCATCAGAGGATGCGCTTTGCATCATGAGTAGGAACTGAGCCTCGCGGTAGCTGAGCCTCTGGTGGGGGCTGAGCAATCCGCAGGAGAGCCAGTGGCGCATGCGAGCGCTGAGCTGCTCGAGAAAATCAGGATGATACTCGGGCGCGATACGCTTGTAGGTATAGTACATCGCCGCCCACCAGCTGCTGACGTAGGCGGGGAGTACCTGTGCCCATTGCTGAGGAGCTCTGCTTTCTAGCTCTCTCTCGACGAAATCGTATTCACGGATGACGAGATCGTAGTCGCCTTTTTTGTGGATGGATGAGCTCGCATTGGTCTGTCTGTAGTAATAGAGAGGCTCATTTACCCAGATGGCACGCTCTGCGAGGCTGAGGGTTTGGAACCAGAATCCATTGTCTTGATAAGAGGCTCCAGGTGTCTCATGGCACTGTATCTGCCAGTACTCCATCCAGCTGCGCTTGTAGATGCCCGCCCAGATGTAGAGTGGGATGCGGAAGCTATCGAGCTGCTCTCGTGGGCAGATGACGCGCGCCTCAAGCTCAGCGGGGGCTTTGCCTCCTACTTCGTAGTGGCGGCCATGCACTCGATCCCAAAAGTACGCGTAGCCCCCCTTGACCATATCGGCATCATGCTGCTGCGCCAGTGCCAAGAGGCGCTCATACATATGCGGTGCGATATAGTCATCGCTCTCTACGATGCCGATATAGGTGCCACGCGCGGCTTGTAGCCCTGTATTGATCGCGCGTCCATAGCCCGCATTCGTTTGCGAAATCACGTGTATACGATTGTCCCTACTTGCGAGCCGTTCTAAAATCTCGAGTGAGCTGTCGGTAGATCCATCATTGACGGCGATGAGTTCCCAATCTGGGGTTGATTGATTGATAATACTATTGAGGCATTCTTCTAGGTAGGATACCACATTGTAGACCGGTAGAATGATGCTCAAGATAGGGGGGGTAGTCATGCCACCATTCTATTGTTATTTAATCCAAATTCAAGAAGTTATTGTATCATGATATTTGTCATTTGTGCTACAAGAGGTATACCCGATTTATGTATTGCAGAAAGTCCTCATTATGAAGTATGCAGAAAAATGTAGGGATTGAGCATGACAGAAAAAAGGCTGATGCTGACATGACTTCTAACAGGTATCGTAGGGAAGCTTGCAAAATTAGTTCTGAGAAATTGTAGATTTCGAAAATGAGCGACACTGCGCGTCTTGTGCAGCATTTTTTTGGCGAGAATTCGCGGCTTTTTGAGCTTATATAGCTCGCTATGCGCGCCCAAACGCCGCAAATTCTCATCCAAACTGCCAGCAA
>CAYJLP010000115.1:0-8368 GCA_964371115.1 uncultured Akkermansia sp.
ATAGCTGATTTATTACTAATACTAACTTTCTTATCGAGTGAGGCATTCACGATACAATTCTGACGGAGTGCCAGAAAACTCGCGTATCGAAAAGCACACACAAAATACCTTGTGTCCTCAAAATCTGCAATTGCACAACACAAGAAAACTTGCCTAGTGAAAAGCACACGCAAAAGATTTTGCGCACGGGAAAACACAAATAAAGAACACAACATAGCTTGTGTCTCTCAAGGCCGCCGCCCACCCGCTACCGCGCCTCCGAGATCATGAGCGTGCTTCGATAGCTACTCCTGTTGAACCGAGAGGGCGTGGGCTAGAGGCCGCCTCGTGAGGCGCTTAGCCGTATTTTCTTATTTAGAATGACGAGAATTTAGAGATCCCCTGAAAACACCATAGCGCAGCTAATCGGACACAGAGCCCAAAAAGCTCCTTCAAAAGAAGGAGCTTTTTGTCTTAAAAATGATATTTCGCGGCTATGCTAGCGGCGAGCGAGAACGCGAACGGGCGCTTTCTTCACCACGACGGCATGCTTCTTATCTACGACGACTTGCTTTTTGACAACCTTCTTGACCACGACCTGTTTTTTGACCACGACTTGCTTCTTGACGACGGGAGCCTTCTTGACGACTTCTTGCTTGACCACGGCAGGCTTGGCAGGGACACGCTTGACGGGGGCAGCGGCGGCTGGGAGTGCTGCGGAGACGGCAAAGACGAGGGCGAGGAGGAGGGGTGACTTGTTCATGTTCTGTTGTTTCTATTGCTTTATTGCTTGTATTTTGTTGTTACCTTGAAGAACGCAGGCAGGGCAATAGATTCTACACATTTCTTTTTGCGCGCATGGGAAGAAGTCAACAGAACTCGGCTCATCGTGCACGGTGTGTGAGCCGCTCTTGGGCGGCTCTGAGAGGGGCTATTGGGAGTAGACGGTCATGTAGGCTTCGCAGGCTTTTTTGAGCTCGGGGCTCTTGAAGTACTCAGCTTTGATGAGCTGCTTTTGGAGCTCCGCGAGAGCTTGCTCGATTTCCTTGAGAGCTCCTACGAGCTCGGGATCGGTGAGGGCTTTTTTGACAAGAGCTTTTTCTTCATCGCTGAGCTTCCCTAGCAGTGCCTCCATGGATGTCTGGATGTTGCGGAGGTTGGACGTGAGCTCGGTGATGCGCTGAGCGGCCTCGGCGGGGGTGCTCTTCTCATCGACTATCATATCAATGATTTCAGCGTAGCTCAGTGCTGTTTGAATGCCTTCGGCGACGAGGGCTTCGAATGAGTCGATGTTGCTGGTAGCGAGGGCGGGCTGGATGAGGGCGGGCAGGGCGGCGAGCGCGCAGAGGGGGAGAGTATTCATGGTATGGTATATTTGTTATTAGGTTTCTGAATATTAGCATAGAAGAACACTGAATGCAACTGGTATTTCACGCCGCTGCTTGTTAGCCGATTTCTTCGCAGATGTTGTTTTTCATGCTTGCTGTACGCTCGGGTTTGGTGTTAAGATGATCGAAGGGGAAGGTGTTTACTTTTTACATCTTTGTTTTACACACGTTTATTCTTCATTCACTATGTACGATCAATTATCAACAGGAGAGACCTGCATCATCAAGAGTCACCAGCACAAGATCATTTTCCTCGAGCCCATGTTATGGTTCATCCTAGCCTCTATCCTCGCGGTGGTCGTCATGTGGAATGCGCTGGACCCATGGCTGTGGGCCATCCCTGGGGTGTTTTACCTCTGGTTCTTAATTCGATGTTCTGGCAAGATGATAGCCTATCACTCGACGCAGTATATTGTCACCAATGAGCGTATTATTCGCAAGACGGGGATCTTTGCGCGTGAGGCCATGGAGCTCATGATTGACAAGTGTGAGGGGGTCATGGTGTCGCAGAGTGTCTGCGGGCGTCTCTTGAACTATGGCTCGATCACGGTGACGACGGGTGAGGTATCCAATTGCTATGAGATGATGAGCGATCCGCTCGCGTTCCGCGATGCGATCAACAAGGCGCGCAGGCAGCGTGAGCCTAATGCTAGGTGAGCATAGTAGCTATGCCATTCGCAAGCTCGCGATGCAGCGATCCCCGTCTGTGATGACGGGGATTTTTTTTATGCGTTTATAGAGGGGACTCTTTTCAGGTGGGGAGAATGGAGCTCTCTCTCTCTCCTTTAGAATTCTGCCTGCAAGGAGGGCATGAGGAGGCTGGCGCGTAGGTCAAGGGCTTGCAACTTCTCGCGCCATATGTCGGCGGTGTCGGCATAGATCTCGATCTGGGCGAGGCAGAGGGCAATGGAGCAGGTGTCCATGGCGCGGGCAAAGAGGGGGTTGCCGAGCAGGCCCGCGTCTAGCGCGCGGGTGTTTTCTAGGTCTTTGTAGGCGCGCTGGGCGTCGGCGAGTAGCTTGTGCGCGAGCAGCGTATTATCGCTCTGCTCGTGCATGCGTGCGAGCAGTGTGAGCCTGAGGCACTCGACGAGGCTGCGATGCAGGCTGCTATCGCGGCAGAGGGGGTATGAGAGGGGCTTGCGCGTGAGGGTGTCGATGGCGTGCTGGGTGTAGGTGCGCTGGCTGTGCATGTACTCTCGCAGGGGGATGAGGCTCCATTCCCAGAGGAGTAGGTCGCGGCCGGTGGGTAGTGTGCTGTGCTGCTTGCTGGGGGGGCTCTGGAGCTCTCGCCTGCATTGTTTCTCGATGTCGAGGTAGAGGTTGAGAGCTTGCTTGCGCTGGTCTTTGAGCAGGATGGCGATGCGGTAGAGGCGCAGGCGTAGCCAGTAGTAGCTCTTCTGCGGATCGGCACTGAGGGTGCTGGCTTTGCCGTCGGGGGTGTGGGAGGTGAGGTAGTGCTGCTCGGTGCGGGTGAGCAGCTGGTAGGCTTCTTGCTTGAGCGCGGCGGCATCAGCGGGTTGTTGCTTGATGCGTCGGGTGAGGAGATGGGCGGCGAGGAGCTTGGGCATGCTGTGGCCCGTGAGCTGCTGCTGGGCGCGGCGGGCGCATTCAATAGCGCGCTCGCTGGGCTGGGGGGCGTCGGCCTCGAGGTAGGCGCGCATGTAGGGGAGTAGCCCGTGGGATGGGGTGGCGCTTTGCTCGCTGCGCTGGAGGGCTTCGTCGAGTAGAGCGATAGCGCGGGTCTGTCCTGCGCGGGGGGAGTGGAGCTCGTCATAGCCGTCTTGGATGAGCAGGGCTGCCCAGAGGCGGCTGATGAGATCGGCGCGGTAGCGGGTGCTGAGGTCGAGGAAGTGGGTCTGGGCTTTGCTCTGCTGCTGGCTGATGAGCAGGAAGAGCCCCTCGAGGTAGCGACTTTCTTGCGGGGTGGGGTGGTAGGACTCGGGGAGCTGATTGAGGGTGGCGGCGTGTTTGTTGAAACTGGCGGTGTCGAGACCACTCATGAGCAGCCCACAGAGGGCGAGTGGGTGCTGTGGATCACGTGCGAGGGCGGCGCGGAAGTGATGCTGAGCGCTGATGAGCTCACCGAGCAGCAGGCTCTCCATGCCGTGCTCTATCGAGCTCTGGAGCTGGGTGTCGCTGGCGGAGAGGGCGATACTGGGGGGGCCGGCGGGGGGGGCGGGAGGGGAGGCGGGGGCGCTTGCGTGGAGGGCGGCGGTGAGGGTGAGGATGAAGGGGAGCATGTTTTTTTTCTTGGGGAGGTACTATTGGCAGCGGTAGAATGAGAAAGAGATGCAAAGCCTCTTGGATTCTCAAGCCATTTACCACGGTAGAGATTTGCCGCGCTTCGCGCGGGGATGGACGGGGGCTTCAGTTGGCGGCGTTGCTGCCATGCTGGGTTTGGCGCGCGGGCGCATGGTTATCAATGCTGTACTGACGCCCTGCGGAGCCTTTGGCTCCGCTCTACCGTGGGCGCACACCTGCGGTGCGCCCAACGGGCTCTGCCTTCACCCGCTGGGGTCTGGCCCCCAGACGGCCACCAAAGGAGTTTCTATCCTCATCACCTCGCTTCGCTCGGCCGGGCAGGAGGAGTCCTGCCCTTTCGTCGTCTCATTTTGCAGTGCAAAATGTTCTGGACACCACATGTTGTGTCGCTGCCATGTGATGCTGCCGTGCTGGGCGATGTTGAGCTTTTTACATACGGTCAGGCATGCCGATGCCGAGCAGTCCCATGCCCTGCTTGAGCACGCGCGATGTGAGCTCACAGAGCAGCAGGCGCGAGTCACGCACCGCGCCCTCACTGCGCAGCACAGGGCATGCCTCATAGAAGCTATGGAATGCACGCGCCAAGTCATACAGATAGCTCGTCAGCAGGTTCGGACGGCAGTCATCCAGCGTGGCAGGCACCGTTTCGCTATAGCGGGTGAGCATGCGCGCGAGGTGGATTTCTGCCGCATCTTGCAGCAGGAGCTCCGCCGTAGTATTCAGCGCGTCGTCCCCCGCCTTGCGGAAGATGGAGCGCACGCGCACGTACGAGTTCTGCAGATAGGGGGCTGTGTCTCCCGACAGCGAGAGCATGCGGTCCCAGTCAAAGACGTAGTCGCTCAGGCGGTGCTGCGAGAGCTCTGCAAATTTCACCGCTCCGATGCCGACGGTCTTCGCGACTTGCGCTTTCTCCTCTGCAGGCATGTCGGGGCTTTTCTCCTCGACGACTTTTGTCGCTCGCGCGATGGCTTCGTCGATGACGTCTTGCAGGCTGACGGTGTCGCCTGAGCGGGTTTTGAAAGGTTTTCTGTCTTTGCCAAGTATAGAGCCAAAGGCGACGTGACGGTAGTCGCCCTCGATGCCGCGCATGCGCTGGATGTCAAAGATCTGCTGGAAGTGCTTCTCCTGTGGCACGCCGACGACATACCAGATGGAGTCCGCGCTGAAGTGCTCCTTGCGGTAGTCGAGGGTGGCGAGATCCGTGGTGGCATAGAGGAAGCCGCCGTCCGCCTTGCGGATGATGGCGGGGACTCCTACCCACTCACCGTCGCGCTGCATGAGGAAGGGGTCCTTCTTTGGCTCCAGCTTGCCATCGGAGAAGACGCAGATCGCGCCGTCGCTCTCGCAGGCGATGCCCTCCGAGATGAGCTGATCGACGAGAGGTGCGAGCGCGTCGTTGTAGGCGCTCTCGCCGAGCCAGTAATCAAAGCTGACGTCGAGCTGGGCGTAGATCTTGTCCAGGCTGCTGCGCGATACCTCGATGCAGCGTGTCCAGATGGCGAGATTCTCCGCGTCACCTGCTTGGAGCTTGACGAGCTCAGCTTTGCAGATGTCGATGAGTCCCTCCTCGCTCTTGCAGCGCGCGTTGACCTCCTTGTAGACGCGCACGAGCTCGTCGATGCTGTTCTCCTCCAGGGCGGCTGTGTTGAGAATATTCTTCCATCCCCAGAGGATCATGCCGAACTGGGTGCCCCAGTCGCCGATATGGTTGTCGGTAACGACATGGTGCCCCATGTAGCGGGCGAGCCTCGCAAGCGCGTCGCCGATGATGGTGCTGCGGATGTGCCCCACGTGCATGGGCTTTGCCACATTCGGCGCGGAGAAGTCGATGACGATGTGCTGCGGGTCGCTGACCTGAGCGACGCCGAGGCGCGCATCGGAGAGCATCTCCTGCATGCGCTGAGCGTAGTAGCTGGGCTTGATGCGGAAGTTGATAAAGCCTGGCCCCGCAATCTCGAGCTCCGCGATCTCACTATCCCCCATGCGCTCCATGAGCTCGGTAGCGAGGGCACGGGGCTGCTTGCCGAGACGCTTGGCGAGCATCATGGCGACGTTGCTCTGGTAGTCGCCAAAGCGCAGATCCTGTGAGGCAGAAATCGAGGGTTGGAAAGCAGGAGGGAGGCTATCGCCGAGGCAGTCGAGCAGGGCTTGACTGAGCTGCTGAGCAAGATGCTGGGGTATGGTCATGACGGAGGTATTTATACACTATTCACTTGCCATTTGTCAAAAGATAAGCAAGCAAAGCTGCAAATAGCCCGATACTGCCAGCTCACAAATCCCCTACATACTCATAGCTCGCCCTGTACTGCCGACAGCACCGCGGGTGCTCATCATAGAACTCGCGTATCCGCCCCCCCAGCCCCTGCTCTATCACCAGATCGCGCAAGGCGGCGCGCGCCTCCTGCGAGGCCAGAGCGGGGCAGTCGCGAAAATAGGTCACCGCCGCCCGCCCCTCATACTCCATCACGCGCAGCGGCCAGATCAAGCACTCAAAGGGCCGCTGCTGCTGCTCCCTCACGCAGCCCGAGCTAGGATCAAGCATGGGACAGGGCTCACTACCCCCCTGAGCACAGCGGCAAAAATCCATCACAAAACTCCTGCCCCCCTCCTCGCGAGGCGGCGTTATCTCTACTCCATCAAGCTCATAATCCTCAACCAACGAGGGCTCCAGATAGGGCATCTCCCATGCACTGCCCCGTTCGAAATGGCAGCACAGCCGGCACTGCGCACAGCTCTGCGGCGATATAATAGAGGAGAGCATAAAGAGATCAGAGGAGCTGGGCGTGATATTTATCCAGCAGATATTCTGGATGGTATGAGAGCTTTGCCTGTCGCAGTCCCTCATGCCCGAGATCCTCCTCACGGTTGATGCGCTGGGCGGTGGAGAACATGCGCGCCGTCTCCCTATTGATCAGCGGGTAGAGCATGCGCCACTCGGGATGCGCTTTTTCAAAATGTGTATTGAGCTCTCCTGCACGCGAGTAGGAGCACATCGCAAAGCTGCGTAGCACGCCGTCGATCTCTATCCCACAGCCCTGCATCCTCAGCGCATCCCAATCTCGCAGAGCGCGCTGGATGTAGCTGAGCTCCAGCTGTGTATTCTGCGCATCCAGCTCATGCTGCTGCTGCCAGCTCGCGGCGATCGCGAGGATCTGCTCGCCATGCACCGAGGCATCCAGCGCCACGGCTCGCCACTCATGCCCCTGCTCATCGAGCTTGCGCAGTGCCTGTGAGAGGCGGTTGCGCTTCTTGTGATAGCGCGTGCCAGGCAGCTCTGCCATAGCCTCACGCGAGTAGATGTAGTCACTGTCCGCTCGTCGCGTCGAGATCTCATAACAATCGGGTCGCAGACGCGTCAGCTGCTCTGCCTCTGCCTCGGTGAGCAGGCAGAAATTGGCCGCTCGCCCGCGCTGCGCGGCATCACTCTCGATACGACTCAGCGCCGCGTCGAGCTGCGCCTCATCTCGCGCACCATAGGGCAGCGCGTAGCCGACAAAGCGTGCATTCTCCCCGTAGTGCCTGTAAAGAATCCCCTGCTCCACCGCAAGCTCGATGTTATACTTCTGGGCAAAGAGATACATATTCACCGCACTGAGGTCATTGCCCACGGGTGCATCTGTATCGACAGAGCTAATGAGATCCTGTACTGATCTAATAAGCTCTGAATGTGGAGATTGAAAAGCAAGCGTATGCGAATGATGACTATCTCGACCGTGATTTAGAGGCATGGCGTGATTATCGCTTGTTATGCAGCTTCTGTCAAGAAGAGCCTTATCTAATGACAGCAAATGCTAATAAATAACAACGAATCTCGCGCTTGCGCGGCAGGATTGTCAGTCCCCCACACGGCAATTTGTGTGGAGGAGGGGGAGGGAAAATAACCCACAGGCACTCAAAAGATACCTGTGGGTTATTTTTGCTCCTTTGGAGCAGCGTGGATGGAGAAATCCCCGTCGAACAAGCATGTGAGAAGCATGTGAGAAAAGAGCCCCACGCACACATCCTATCGCCTATTGCTCGCTCGCCTCAGGTGCAGCCTGCTCATTAATCTGCTGCATTGCCTTGATAATGCGTTCATTGACGCTATTTTGGCACATCTCCTCTGCCATGCGAATGGCGTTGAATATCGCCTTGCTCGATGCGGAGCCGTGCGCGATGATGGAGACGCCGTTGACGCCCATGAGGGGGCTGCCGCCTATTGCATCCGCATTGAGCCTATCTTTCATGTGCTTGAAGACGGATTTCATCAGCACGGCGCCCACCATGGCGATGAGGCTGCTTTTGATGGATTGCTTGAGCCAGGAGGAGAAGGTCTTCGCGGTTGCTTCTACGCTCTTGAGCAGGATATTGCCCGTGAAGCCATCGGTGAGGATGACGTCGAACTCGCCAGCAAAGATGTCGTGCCCCTCGCAATTCCCCCCAAAGTTGAAGGGGAGCTTGTCCTTATCGGCGAGCTGGCGCAGGATCTTGTAGGTTTCTTTGGAGAATTCACTCCCCTTGCCATCTTCCGTGCCATTGCTCATGACGGCAACGGTGGGCTCGCCCTGCTTGTAGACGTAGCGCGACATCATGGCACCCATGACGGCGTAGCCGATGAGGTGGATAGGCTTCGCATCGGGGTTTGCCCCTGTGTCTGTGACGAGGGTGTAGCCCTTGTTGCTAGGGATGGGGGAGACGATGCCTGCGCGCTCGATGCCGGGCAGCAGGCGCAGCTTGATGGTGCTGGCGGCGACGGCGGC
>CAYJLP010000116.1:0-2908 GCA_964371115.1 uncultured Akkermansia sp.
CTGCGGCTCCAGCGCGACACCGCCAAAGCAATCAGGCAGCTAATAGCCCGTATAGACCTGCGCACCGGGTGCATCCGTCCAGAGGCGCAGGCAGCGTGTGCCCGCGCAGAGTGTCACCTGTGCCTCCTCAGTACAAGGCAAGCAGTAGTTATCATCATAGCCCAGCTCCAGTGAGCCACCCAAGCGCGTACCGAGCAGCGTTGCCTCACGCAGGTCAAAGGGCGTACCCACCACCTCAGCAATCTCGCCTGTAGGGATATTCTCAACCATAGGCGTGTAGAGCTCCGCCTGCACCTGCAAAGAGTGATCGCACACAGACGCCTGCTGGCTGAGATTCCAATAGGCATGATGCGTGAGATTCACCACGGTCAACTGATCGCTCACCGCCTCCAGCTCCAGCTCAATGCTGCTACCTCTCAGCCGATAGCTAGCCCGCACTTGCAGCGCACCGGGATAGCCCTCCTCCCCATCGGGAGAAATGAGGCTGAGCACCAGCTCGGTATCCGAGCGCGAGTCCACAGACCACAGCTGATCGGAGAATCCGCGCATACCCCCATGCAGGTGGTTTGCCCCATTGTTGATAGGCAGCTGCATCGTCGAGCCATCGCTCAGCGTCACCTGCCCGCGCGCGATGCGGTTGGCCACGCGACCACAGATAGCACCACAGTAGCAGCCATCGGAGAGCATAGCCTCGATATCCTTCGGGCCATAAAGTAGCTCCTCGCCTTCGTACTGTACTGAGAGCATGCGCGCGCCGTAGTTGCTAATCTGGACATGGAGATGCTCATTGCTGAGGGAAAATAGTTTCGGAGTATTCATCGTGCTGCTATCATACAACGACAAGGGCGACTCATGCAAGCACGAGTCGCCCAAGAATGCTTTTCTTACAGAAAAAAATCTGATTAATAATGGGGGCGGAAGTAGCTCGCACCACCGCTCTCGACGAGCTCACCGCGTGTACCCACTTGGATCTCGCCGAATTGCTTGTAGATAGGCTGCGTGATGGTGTAGGTACCCTTCGCACCATCGACCTTCACCGCGAGACGCTGCGCGTAGGTCTGCCCCGCGCGCGATGCGACGCTACGACCGATAACCGCACCGCCGATACCAGCAGCGACCGTGTAGAGCGTGTTGCCCGAGCCACCGCCGAAGACATTACCAAGTCCAGCACCTGCAACGCCTCCAGCGACCGTGGCGAGGTTCTTTGTCGAGCTATCTGCACTCACCATGGTGCGCTGTGCTGACACGACAGTTGCCTGATGACTCTTGCCGACGATACCGAGGCTGCTACCATGTACACGGTCAAAGTCCTTCACGCCGCTGCATGAGCTCAGAACCAAGCCACCGAGAGCGATCATTGAGATAATAAAGGGGGATTTTTTCATAGTATATGTATGTAATTCAAAACACATTATAGCAATACTCTTCTCGTTAGCAAGTAAAAAATACAATCATGACATGCACGCGACCTAGCAAACAGCTCATCAGCGACTCAGCCATTCTGTCACACGCCCATTGACAAAGCTCACCGAGCGCTGGATCTCGTCTCGATACTGCACCACCGTGGAGGGTCCCGCTGACATGTAGTAGCCAGGATAGCCCCACAGCGGCGCGTCCCATACCGTCATCGTGTGAGAAGGCACAGAGGTCACGTAGACCCACCTCTCATAGGACTTCCCCTCCTTCTGCCCGCGGATGGGTGCCACATTGGGGTAGCCCCATGCGAGGAAGACCGCTTGCTGACTCATTCCCTCGACGATGCGCCCCTGACTCACCAGCTGCTGCTCGGCGGTGGGCAGATTCTGAAATACCGCAGCATTCTCCTCGATGCGCATCGAGGGAGTCGAGACACAGCCGCTCAGCCACAACGATACCGAACACAGCAGCGCGAGAGAAGAAAGAAATTTCATGAGAGAAATCCTACCATAATCTATGATTGTATCCAAGCGTAAAGCTGACACCAAACGCGTCAGCACGATCGTATGACAAGCTCGAGCCGCACCCACTCACACAAAAGCTGTGTCACACCCTGCATTTATTCCTTGCTAAATACAGCAGAATGTGATAGAGATGGTTCGTTAACAAGTATGAAAACGACACACGCCATTCTATCGCTCTTGACAGTCCCCGCTCTCTGCTGCACTGTACTCGCCAAAGACGCCATCGACGTCCTCAAAATCCTTCCCCAAGACGGCTTCCTGCCTGGACGTGCCGTAAAGACGCAATACAGCCCCGAGCTACTGCCCATCCTGCAAAAGGTCGAGCAGCGTTTCCAAAAGCTCCCCAAGGAAAAGCAACAAGAAATGCTTAAGAACCGCAACCGCGATCGCGCACTAGAGTACGTCGCCGCGCTCTGGGACTCCAAGGCTGACTACAACAAGTACATCCAGACATGGAAAGCCACCCAGCTCATCGCCGCGGAGAACGTCGCCATCGGTCTGCGCAAGTCGAGCACCCCTGACGTCTATGACGTCGTCTCCGCCACCATCGACCGTGGCAAGACACTCCCCCTCACGCTCGGTGCGCTAACCTACAACAAGAAGGAGAACGTCTGGGTCTCTACAAACGGCACACTCAAGCCTGAAGCCTTCAGCGAAAGCGACCTCTTCGTCTACGGCGCGCAAAAGGGCACCACATGGACGCTGGAGAAGAGCGACGCGCTCAGCCAGATCGTCGAGGCCGTCCGCATCAGTGAGACCACGGACAAGAAGTTCGTCTTCGTCTACTACAGCTTCCTCGAAGTTTCCAAGGCCACCGGACAGGTCATTGCCCAAGGCGGCTACACCCTACGCTTCCCCATCAAATCTCAGAGCGCCACCGTCACCCGCCCAGGTCAGCGCTAAGCAGCGCGGTGCGCGGAGGACCAGCCGGCCCGGCCGCCCCGGGGGGGGGGGGGGGGGGGGGGGGG
>CAYJLP010000116.1:2918-8258 GCA_964371115.1 uncultured Akkermansia sp.
CTAAAATCCCAGTGCGCCACCGGCCCCCGCCCTGGGCACGGCTAAGCTGCCCCCGCCCCTTATAACCATCATCCCCCCCCCCCCCTTTTTTCCTCCGCGCGCGCTCTGAGCAGCACGAGCGGAGGAATTTTTACTTGAGCATCCATAAAGAAACATGAGAATCATCGCAGGAAAGGCCAAGGGACTCCCCTTGCAAGTACCACAGGGAGAGGTGCGCCCGACACAGGACCGTGTCCGCGAAGCACTCTTTAGCATCCTGGGCTCCCTCATCGAGGGCGCGCGTGTACTCGACCTCTACTCGGGATCTGGCTCCGTCGGACTCGAAGCCCTCAGCCGAGGAGCCGCCAGCGTGCGCATGGTCGACGCCGCACGCGCCTCCTGCGCCATGGCTCAGAAAAATCTCGACCGCTCACGCCTCAGTGGAGCCAGCATCACGCAGAGCGACTGCCTGAGCTTTGTGAAGCGCGATCGAGGGCTCTATGACATCATCTTTGCCGATCCCCCCTATTGCAAATCAGTAGGAGACCGCGACATGATCGCCGAGCTCATGAATGACAGACTCGCGGAGCTGCTCACCGATGAGGGCTACTTCATCGCCGAGGCCCAGCTCGAATACGGCGTCGGCGACGTCCAAACACGCGAATTCCCCGGTTGGAAGCTCATTGATGAGCGCTGCTATGGGAAAAATGTCATCCTCTTCTACCAAGTCGACCGATGAAACGCACGCTCCTCCTACTCACCTACTACACCCTCTACCCTCTCGCCCTACTCCTCAGCCTCCCGCTCTTTTTCTGGAAGATGAAGAAGCGCAAAGGCTTTGGCACAGGCGTACGCGAGCGCTTTGGCCTCTACCGCAGCGCGCGCAGCCTTGAGCCCCAGCGCGGGCTCTACATCCACGCCGTCAGCGTCGGCGAGACCATGATCGCGCTGAAGTTCATCCGCGCATGGCAGAGCGAGCATGACGAGCCAGTCATCCTCGCCGTCAGCACCGCAACAGGCCACCTCGTCGCGCGCAATGCACGCACAGAAAAGCCCCTGCGCGTCATCTACTCCCCCTTTGATCTCCCAGGCATCGTCGGGCGCTGCCTCACGCGCTTTCGCCCCCGCGCGGTCGCCCTCATCGAGGCGGAGCTATGGCCCCACTTTGCCGAATGCTGCGATAGACTCGACATCCCCATCATCATGCTCAATGCACGCCTCTCACCGCGCAGCGAGCGACGCTACCGCCGCATACGCGGCATCACGCGTATGCTATTTGAGCCACTCTCAGCTCTAGCCACGCAGAATGAGCGCGACCGCGGTCGCTTCATCGGCATCGGAGTTGACCCCAGCATCATCAACACCACAGGCAGCATCAAGTTCGACATCAACACAGATGCGGACATCCCCGCACGCGAAGACTTCATCGACATCCTCGCCACCATGAGTGGGGACAAGCCCATCGTGCTCGCCTCCTCCACCCATGCAGGAGAGGAGAAACTCCTCGCCCACGCCATCGCCGAGGTCGGAGCCTTCCCCCTCATCATCCCGCGCCACGAGGAGCGCCGCCACGACGTCATGCGCGATCTCGAGAGCCTAGGTCTGCGCCCCCTGCTACGCAGCAGCCACCTCCCCCATGGACTTCCGGAGGATATTGAGGACTACGACTGCTACATCGCCGACACCACGGGTGAAATGCGCGACTGGACCCAGCTCGCCGATCTCGTCATCATTGGCAAGAGTTTTCTCTCCAAGGGCGGGCAGAACCCCGTCGAAGCCATCGCCGCCAAGATACCCGTCATTGCGGGACCGCATATGGAGAACTTTGCCGACCTCGTCGCACTGCTCGAAGAAGCAGACGGCATCACCATCACCCCCATCGAAGCTCTGCAAACGCAAATCAAACTCCTCCTACACCACCCCTCCCTCGGCGCGACCCAAGTCGAGCAAGCCCTGCGCACCTTAGAATACCACGCAGGAGCCACCGAGCGCAGCGTCGAGCTCGTCTCCAGCTTCTTCAAGCGCAGCTAGGTATAGCGTGCATATCACTCCCAATAAGGAAATTCTCCCCTCCTCGCGAGGCACCTTTCCAACACTTCCCTCCATGCACCTAAGAGCATCCTACAACAAACTCGTCCTACGAGCCAACCAATACCTCACCGAAAAGCGCGAGCATAGCCACTGGTGCCACCTGATCCCCGCCCGCATCTTTGACCCCCATCTCTGGCTCTGGGAGCAGCGCAGCATAGCCAGAGGCGCAGGATGGGGAGCCAGCCTCGCCATTCTCCCCATCCCGATGCAATCCATCGCCACCATCTTCCCCTGCCTCTGGACGCGCGGCAATATCCCTGTAGCCATCATGAGCTGCTGGATCTCCATCCCTGGCTACCAAGTCATCGCCTGGCCCCTCCAATGGGCACTCGGCGCATGGCTCATGGGCATACTTAGTCCATGGAGCTCAGGCGCGTCACTCGCCAGCGTGTACGATGCGGTAGGACACTGGTCCCAAGGATGGCAGGCTGTACTCGCTGAGCTAGGCAGCATGCGCCCCGAGCTGCTCGCCCTGGAGTTCCTACTGGGCTGTCTCGTTTCATCGGCACTACTAGGCTACCTCTTCTACCTCACTGCCAGAGCCCTGCCAAAGAGCCTCTTTGCAGACGCAAGCTCCGCGAGCAGCATCGAATAAAAAAGAAGAAGGCTTCTCCTCACTCGAGCCAAGAGCCAAGATGATGAAATGATGTTCGAGACAAATCAACATGCGATCTGTCTCGAATTGGCACCTTTCAATGCCACCTCTGAGAGGTGAATTGAAAAGCCACGTTAAAAACTCCAACCCACGGAGAGAACACCGTAAAAGTCAGTGAGTGCCTCATCAATCTTACTCCTATCCTGAGTCCGGAATTGCTTTCCGTGGTAGACGAAGCCGGCGAAGTAGTTCACATTTTTATGAACAACACCGACGCCCATCTGGAGCTCAGCTTGCCAAGGCTGCACTGAAGCCGTGCTCTCAAAGCTGCGCAACACCCCGCCTTCGATACTCAGATCACGGGCGACGTACTCGCCAAAGACACTCGCCACAAAAAAGTAAGAGCTTTTGCAGGGGTCATAATTAGGCTTGATGAGGCTGCTCACGCCATAGTTAGCATTCTTGTTGCCCAGATGGCGGCTATAAGGGGGGAGGTTCTTGCCGAATCGGAAGGCATAGCCCGCGCCGAATCGAATATTGACCGTGCCTACTTCCTGACGCGCAAAAATCATGCTATCGCTCTCCCAGCCCGAGATCGTCGTGAATGCCATGGTCTCTAGATCGTAGTCCTGACGGCTACTCAACTGGAAGGTGATTTCAGCTGGCACCTGCTGATCCCAGCCGCGCCATTGGAAGAGATTGCCAATGCCATGGATCGCGCGCTGAGTGTAGCGCGCCAGTGAGAGATCCCCCGTCACACCGATTTGGAACTCCGTGCTCGTGCCGAATCGCTCGCCCTGCGTGATGTAGGCACCACCCAGCGCGAGGTGTCCCGCGTAGGGATGCTCTCCTACTTTTACAGTCGTCCCATTGGTGTAGGGTGTGTACATATTCTGGGTCAGGCTGATGCCCCAGTAGCTCTTCTCATCCATCTTGCGCGCGTAGTCAAATCGGACGCCATTGGTATAGTCATTATCCTCTTGGAAGATGACATCGTTTTCAATCACAAAGCGCACGTGTTGCTTGGGCATGGTGAGGCTCTCCTCAGCAGCACAAAGCAGGCTGGAAGCGCAGATAAAGGCGAGTAGAGGCACATAAGCGCGCGTGAAGGCATGATCCATGGTTTAGCTGATTATGATTGATTCTCTGGTATCTGTCAATTCTATCTTTGTTGAGATACTTCTAATTTCTCGCGAGGTGAGATATTGAGATGATTTTGATGCAAAAGGCATGTCGCATTGAAATCAGCCGCAACATCACGCCCTGATCTCCAGCTCCTCCACGATCTGCAAGCCCAGAGTCTCCAGCACCTTGAGATCCTCCTGGGGACCAGCCCCCGAGATTGTCAGATAGTTCCCCGTCATAAAGGCATTCGCCCCCGCGGAGAACATCTCAAACTGGCGCTCACGCAGCACACTCACACGCCCTCCACACACGCGAATCGTCGAGCACGGATGGATATGGCGATACACCGCGATGATACGCAGAGCCTCCGCAGGATCCATCACTGGCTGATTCGCCATTGGAGTCCCTGGATGCGGATAGAGAAAGTTCACCGGAATATGGTCAATCCCATCCTCACGGAGGAAGAAGGCAAAATCCAGCCTATCCTCCCAGCTCTCGCCAAGCCCAAAGAGTCCCCCTGAGCAGACAGAGAATCCCTCCTGCTGCGCCTGATGCACCGTATCGAGACGATCGCGCCACTGCTGTGACGTACATACCTCAGGGTAATAGCCCTCACTCGTCTCCAGATTGTGATGGATACGCGTCATGCCTGCGTCACGCAGACGGCGCAGCGCATTCGTCTTCAGACGTCCCAGCGAGCCACAGATACGAGGTCCCTTGCGCCCTGAGTCGCGACGCTTTTCCAGCCAGCACGCCAGCTTCTCCACATCGGCATCCGTCAGCGCCCCGCCCGCCGTCACTATCCCGCAGCGCCCGATGGGGAACTGCTCCCAACTGCGCACAATCGCCTCCAGCTCCACCTCCTGCTTGAAGGGGTAGTGCTCGATCTCCGTGCTATTCGCCCCGCTCTGCGAGCAGAACTTGCAGTTCATATTACAATTGCCACTCTTAGCATTGATAATAAAGCACGCCTCCACCTCATTGGCAAAGAAATGCTCACGAATCTGCGACGCTGATTCAAACAACTCCCCCTCTGCGAGCTCCAAGAGCTCGCGCGCCTCCTGACGAGAAACACCACCGCTCGCGATGGCACTAGATGCATACTGATTCATAGAAAACATGTAAAAATAAAAAATTCTCTCTCTTCACTATAAAAAAAAGAGTACCAAGCTTACTCCCACCCAACAAATCTGTCAAGCAATACCGCAGCTATATTTGTTAGAGAAAAGATTCCCAACAGCGAGCCAGTACGAGATTTCCCCGTTATCATCACTCAATACCCTCCTGACCGCCTCAGATATTTCACAACCAACCAGCGATACAGAGCACACAGCCCATTATCCCTGAATGCGAATTGTGCTACCCTCTCAATCAGACCCAATGAATTACACCATTCCAAGCTTTACTAGCTTGGTACGACAGAGCCACTATTTTATAGTGTAGTGCAAATATAGGGTATGACGTCATTCATTATCCTAACGCCCTAGCAGCTGGACTAAAGGGGATCTTGCAAAATTAGCAGCTTCGGATTTTGCTGGCAGTTTGGATGA
>CAYJLP010000117.1:0-8237 GCA_964371115.1 uncultured Akkermansia sp.
TCTCTGGCGAGATCGTCGAGGTCAACGAAGCCCTCGATGGCGACCCTGCGCTCGTCAACAGCAGCCCCAATGGTGAAGGCTGGATCTGCAAGATCAAGCTCAGCGACACGGCTGAACTCGACGCCCTCATGAGCGCCGACGAGTACACCGCATTCTGCCAATAATGCATTTTTTCAACGACCACGTTCACCCGCGAACGTGGTCGTTTTCCTTTTCCCAAAAAAATACATCTAACGAAATCATAATGAACGTCCCCTTCCTCGACCGTCACATCGGTCTGACTGGCACAGATGAACAAGAAATGCTCGAAGCCATCGGCTTTGACAACCTCGAGGCGATGACAGAAGCCATCGTCCCCGAGAGCATCCTCTACCGCGAGCCCCTCGACCTCCCCGAGCCACTCGACGAGCAGGAAGCACTCGCCACGCTCAAGACCATCCTCTCGGCCAACACCCCCGTCACCAGCCTCATCGGTCAGGGCAGCTACGGCACCTACTTGCCCACGGTCATCCAGCGCAACATCCTTGAGAATCCCTCTTGGTACACGGCCTACACGCCCTACCAGCCCGAGATCGCGCAGGGACGTCTGGAGATGCTCATGAACTTCCAGACCATGATTTGCAGCCTCACGGGACTCCCCGTGGCGAATGCCTCGCTGCTCGACGAGGGCACAGCCGCCGCTGAGGCGCTCATGGTCAGCCGTGCCAACAAGCCCAAGGGCGACTGCTACTTCGTCGCCGACACCTGCTTTGCCCAGACCATCGATGTGCTTCGCACACGCTGCGAGACCATCGGCAAGCGTCTCATCATCGGCGATTGGAAGACATTCGACCCCGCCTCCGAGCCTGGTCTCACCGGTGTCCTCGTTCAGTATCCCGACAAGACAGGTGAAGTCAGCGACTACACCGAGTTCTTCGAGAAGTGCCACGCTGCCAAAGCCATCTGCACCGTCGCCGCTGACCTCCTCGCCCTGACACTCGTCAAGGAGCCCGCCAGCTTTGGCGCGGATCTCTGTGTGGGCACCACCCAGCGCTTTGGCATGCCCATGGGCTACGGCGGTCCTGCTGCGGCCTACATGGCCTCCAGCGACGCGCTCAAGCGCAAGCTCCCCGGCCGCTTCGTCGGACTCTCCATCGACGCGGAGGGCAAGCCTGCCTACCGCCTCGCCCTTCAGGCACGCGAGCAGCACATCCGCCGCGAGAAGGCAACGTCCAACATCTGCACCTCCTCCGTGCGCGCCGCCATCACCGCGACCTTCTACGCCATGTATCAGGGACCCGATGGTCTGCGTGAAGAAGCACTCAACATCCACGCACTCACTTCTCTACTCGCCGACTCCATCGAGAAGAGCGACAGCCTCACGCTCGTGACGGAAAACTACTTCGACACGCTGCTCATCTCCTGCCCAGGACAGGCGGATAGCCTCGTTGCGGCGGCCCTCAGCGCCGGCTACAACATCTACCGCGTCTCTGCTGACGCCATCTCCATCTCGCTGGATGCCAACACGCGTCTAGACGACCTCGAAGATCTCTGCAAGGCCTTTGGCATCGACCTCTCCGACGAAGTCACCGTCCCCGCATGGAACAACTCGCTGGATCGTGTTTCTGCCATCTGTGAAGAAGCCTGCTTCAACAGCTTCCACACCGAGACCGAGATGATGCGCTACATGCGCCGCCTCGAGAGCCGCGACCTCGCGCTCAATGAGGCCATGATCCCTCTGGGCTCCTGCACGATGAAGACGAACAGTGCCGCCATCATGACCCCCTTCACCTGGCCTGAGGTCGGTGGACTCCACCCCCTCGCCCCCGTCGACCAGTGCCTCGGCATGCGCGCCATGCTCCAGCAGCTCGAGCAGTGGCTCGCCGTCACGACAGGCTTTGATGCCTGCTCGCTTCAGGGGAACTCGGGTGCCGCAGGCGAATACGCAGCGCTACTCACCATCCACCGCTACCAAGTCGCGCAGGGACAGGGACACCGCAACATCTGCCTCATCCCCAACTCTGCCCACGGCACCAACCCCGCCTCCGCCGCCATGGCAGGCTGGAAGGTCGTGCCCGTGCAGTGCGACGAGCGCGGCAACATCGACATGGATGACCTCAAGGTACAGGCCGAAGCCCACCGCGACGACCTCGCCGCCATCATGGTCACCTACCCCTCCACACACGGCGTGTACGAGGACGGCATCGACGAGCTCTGCAAGATCATCCACGAGAACGGCGGACAGGTCTTCATGGACGGCGCGAATATGAACGGCCAGTGCGCCGTCACCAGCCCCGGCCGCATCGGTGCTGACGTCTGCCACCTCAACCTGCACAAGACATTCGCCATGCCCCACGGCGGCGGCGGTCCTGGGGTTGGCCCCATCTGCTGCGCCGAGCACCTCACCCCCTTCCTCCCTGGGCACGTCATTGAGGGCGACGCACAGACACACAGTGCTGTCTCCTCCGCTGAGTTCGGCTCTGCCTCGCTCTGCGTCATCACATGGATGTACCTCGCCATGATGGGCTCCGAGGGACTCCGTCACGCTACGCAACTCTCCATGCTCAGCGCGAACTATGTTGCCAAGAAGCTGGAGAACTGCTTCCCCACCCTCTACTCGGGACACGACGGCCTCGTCGCGCATGAATGCATCCTCAACACCAAGCCCATGCTAGCGAAGAGCGGTCTGAACATCAATGACATGGCAAAGCGCCTCATGGACTACGGCTTCCACGCCCCCACGATGAGCTTCCCCGTCGTTGACACCTTCATGGTCGAGCCTACGGAATCGGAAAGCAAGGCCGAGCTCGATCGCTTCATCGAGGCGATGACCAAGATCCACGCCGAGATGGAAGCCGTCGCCAGCGGTGCTGTCCCTGCGGACGACAACGTGCTGGTCAACTCACCCCACACCGCCGCCGTCGTCACCGCCGATGAGTGGAACCACGCCTACACCCGCAGTGAAGCCGCCTACCCCGGTAGCGGACAGCGTCTGCACAAGTTCTGGCCTGCGAGCTCCCGCATCGATAACCCCTACGGCGACCGCAACTTCTGCTGCTGCTGCGACACGCTCGCCAAGGCAGAAGAGAAGAACTAAGCGCCCTCTCATACACAATATCACAAGCCCTCCCCTTGATCACCAAGGGGAGGGCTTATTGCTAAGGCAACAAATAAAGTGAGGCTACGCGTAGAGATGCTACAGTTCTAAGCCTTCCTTTTGTTGGGTGAAAAATCTTATTTTTCATTCAACAAAAGGAAGTACATGCTCCTAACTTGATTAGGTAGAGACTGTCAAGAAGCAAACGGAATAAAGTCCCCGCAGGGGCGAGCATAGCGAGTTTATGCCGGATTGCGACTTGATAGTCTCTACCTAATCAAGTACGCAAGCTGTGGTTGTTGCATTAACCCCAGCCAAAGCATTAAATACAGCCAAACTTATTTTTTCAGCGCAGAGGCGATCGCGTCAGGCTAAAGGGGATCGTGTTTTTGAGGTAGTACGCCCCCAGTATCTTCGACGCCCTCAGCTGCAAGGGCGTGCAGCCCGCATTCGGCTTCAGCGTCAGCGATGCCTCGCCGAACTTCATGATGAGGCGATTGGGGTAGCGCTCAGCAGCTTCAATAATGCTTCTCTTCTGCTGCGACTGCCCGCTCGTGCGCCCCGACACGATGACCTCGCCGCGCAGAATTTGTACCGTGCTCAGCTGTGATAGCTCAATGAGCCTCGCCTTCGCCGCATCATTGAGCTGATAATTTCTCGTATTGATGCGCAGCGACATCATGCCGCCATCGGGATTCACCCCGCGCCCCTTGTAGACATGCTGCCCCCTCTCGAGCTCGATCTCGCCGAGCGTCTTGGGTAGCCCCAATCGCTGAATACCTGCTTGCATCGAGTGCCTATCAGTGACGGGCATGTAGACGCAATGCCAATACTGCTGCCCCTTGTACTCCACCAAGATATTGATCGCATTCTCCTTATAGGGATTCAGCCCATGATCAATCTTGTAAAAATCAATCATAAAGGCGTGGACGACACATGTTTTCGGCATGCTGAAGGGCTCCGGTATGAGCTTTTTGTAAGCCTCTCTCGCCTTCGTCTCGTAGTAGATCGTGATCCCATCATTTTCCAAATAGCGGTAGGGGACATATTCCCTATCATTGGCAGAGCGCGATCTCTGCTGGAAGGCCTCCTTTGCGCTCGCGCGTTCTTCGGCATTGAGCCAGCCATCACCATTCTTGTCAAAGCGCTGGATGAGCTTACTTCTTTGCTCATCGCTGAGATTCAAGTTAGATTGTGCGCTCACTAGAGGCGCAAGCATCAGGAGGAATGTGTAACATAGCTTGTTCATAGAGACAAGCATAGTACAAAGCCCCAACACATAAAGGATAAAGTGACCAACAGCTCAAATGTGAGGACGAAATAGCATTAGTTACACAAAACTAACATAAGACACAAGCACAGCTTGACAGTCACACACACCCTGTGTTAGAATACGCAGCGTCAAGCAAACTCCCATGCGCCACCTCTCCCCTACCAGACTCATGATCACTCTGCTCATGCTCCCCATCATCCTGATGACGAGCATCATGGGCGTGTGCCAATGTCAGGAGCTTGGGCATGTGCAAGGAGTAGCCTTGAACGAGGAGCTGGAGTGGCATCATTGCGGCCACCAGCACTGCCCCCACCAGCAAGCCCCTAGCGAGGGAGAGCAGCCCGAGCCACACGAATGTGACTCCACCCCCGAGCCGCGCGTGCAGACCGAGAGCGCGCGCTACCAGCTCGCCATCCCCCTCATCCTCGTGTTCATGCACTTCTTGGAGTCATGGCACAGTGATTACGACAGCGATCGCGCTACCCCACGCGCCGACGCGAGTCCCCCCTTAGCATCCTGTTGGCTGATTGAGGCCTTCAGACCCGTCTTGTGTTGATCTGATTCGGATACTTCCTGCATGTGCATTTGCTTTCTCGCGAAAGCAGAGCTCATCGACATTACCCTCTGAATCCAAGCAACGATCATTCAACACAAATATATCATGAAAACCTCATTTGGGGTACTCTGCACGCTAGCCTTGAGCATCAGCGCCTGCAGCACCTACACCCCCTCCCCTGTCGACCTTCAACGCGATACCGCGCAGTGGCTGACCATCAGCAATCAACTATCCACGCAAGCAGGCAGCCGCAGCCTCCGCGAGCTCCAGCGCGTCGGACTCCTCCTCAACCCTGAGCTCAACGCCCAGCGACTCACCTACGCGAAAAGCACGAGCGTCGTGCGCTTCGCCGGTCTCTGGGCTGACCCCACACTAGGCGCCGAGCTCGGACGCAACCTGACTGAGAGCCTCTCTATCAGCTCCATCAGCCCCAGCATTACTATCCCCGTCACCGGTCTGCCCAGCATCGCCAAACGCATCGCCGAGCAGTACAAGGAAGGCGACTACTGGACCATGCGCAGCGCAGAGCGTGACTACATGGCGAGCATCGAGGGACTCTACGTCCAGCTCATGCTCAACCAGCGACGAGAATCCCTCATCAACAAGCGACTCAAGCAACTACGCGACGAGACACGCACCATTGAAAAACTCCACAGCCTCGGAGAAATCAGCTTCGCCGAAAAGCAAATCGCGCAGCAACGCCTCAGCGAGCTCATCACCGAGCAGCAGAACACCGAGGATAGCGTCCTCAACGCCCGCCTCGACCTCGTGCGCGAGCTCGGACTCCACCCGCAGGCGCAGCGGCTGCGCATCAGCGACACACTTCCCCGCAGCACCCCCGCCCTCCTCGGCAGCCCCGCCGCTGACAGCCTCCTACTCGATCCCACGCTGAAGGCCGCCGCCGCCGCGTTCAACGCCAGCGAGCTCGAACTCAAGCGCGAGATACGCAAGCAATACCCCGAGCTCACCCTCTCGCCCGGCTTCACCCGCGAGGGCTCGGAGAACGAGATCGGCCTCGGCTTCGAGTTCAGCATCCCGCTCTGGAATCGCAACCGCGAAGCCATCGCCAGCTCCAGCGGCGAGCGCGCCATCAAGGCACAAGCCTACACCAGCGCATGGCGCACGCTCTACACCAAGGCGCGCGCCCTCGCCTCCCAAGAGCAGCTCTCGCGCCGCCACTGCCTCTCTGAGGCGGCACGCCTCGACAGCCTGCGCGATGCCAGCCAAACCCAAGAGAAACTCTACCAACTCGGCGAGCTCGACCTCAACGAACTCTCCGAGATGCGTCATGAGATCTACCTACGCGAGCTCAGCTATCTTGAGCATCTGAGCCTCCTGCTCCAGACCCAGGCTAACTTGAAATACCTCCACCCCCAGCGTCGCCTCTAACCCCATTCCCCCTCCATGTATATGAAAACATTTTTCCTCCTTTCCTCCCTTTCCGTCCTCAGCCAAAAGCCCCAATACCACGTTCACGTTCCCGACTGCGACCACGCCGCAGAACAAAACCCAGAAGCCAACGTCCACGGTCCCGACTGCGACCACCCCGCAGAGCAAAAGCCCCAAGCCCACGTCCACGGTCCTGACTGCGACCACTCCGCAGAGCAAAAGCCTAAGCCCCACGTCCACGGTCCCGACTGCGATCACCCCGCTGAGGAAGAAGCTGGCGGCGGCACAGAAATCCTCGAAGTCAACGCCCACGCCCGCGACATCATCGCTATGCGTACAGAAATCGTCCCTGACAAGCAAAAAGCCCTCGTCGAGACCCTGCACGGCTTCCTCATCACGCCCGCACAGGCCTACGAGAGCTATATCCTGCCCAGCAGCGGGCGCATCGAGCTCAAGGTCACCTCAGCACAGCAGGTCAAGAAAGGCGATCTGCTCTTCACCGTCGAAGCTCCCGCCATCGCCGAGCTCATCGCCCAGCGCGACGATGCGCAAGCCACGCTCCAAAAGCTCCAAGCCGACAGCGTCACCATGGAGCAGCGCCTCCATGCGCTGCGCAACGCCAGCACCCGCAACAGCGACCTAGAAGAACAACTGCGCTTCAAAAAAACCGAAATCGCCCAGCAAGAAACCACGCTGAACAACCTCGCCCAGCGCCTACGCTTTGCCTCCATGGGAGCCACGCTCATCAACCACGCCGAGCGCGTGCTGCTCGGCATCCACGCCCGCCAAGACGGACGCATCAGCGAAATCGAGCTCCGACAGGGCAGCTGGGCTGAGCAGGGAGCCAACGTCCTCTCCATGATAGACCCCCGCGCACTCGAGATCAGCGCGAGCCTCTATGGCAACGAGCAGCCCCAGTTCAGCGAAGCCCGCGCCACCATCCCCGTAGACGGCAAGCAGGTACGCGTCACCGGCAAGCTGCGTCTCTCCGACCAGATCGACGCCACCACGCAGAGCCGACGCCTCTACTTCTCTCCTGACAGCCTCCCCGAGGGCGCGCGCCCGGGGCTCCTCTGCCGCCTCGACCTCTATGAGAAAGCCGACCAGCAGCAGGGAGTCGCCATCCCCGACACCGCCATCGTCAAGGTAGGCGTCGATGACATCGTCTTTGTCAAGCGCGGCGAGCAGCAGTACGAGCCTGTCAAGGTCAGCGTGCTGAGCAGCAGCCGCGGCATGAGCATCGTCGCTGGACTCCAGACAGGACACCACTACGTCGTACGCGGCGGCTATGAGCTCAAGTACCTCCTCGGTACAGGCAACAAAAAGACAGGGCACTACCATGCCGACGGCACCTTCCATGAAGGCGATTCCCACTAACGAACGAGAGACCAGCATATGAACAGCATTCTAGAATTCTGCCTACGCAATCGCCTCACCGTTATCCTGCTCACCCTCTTCATGGCGGGACTGGGCAGCTGGGTGATACGCGAGCTGCCCGTCGATGTCTTCCCCGAGCTCAAGGTCCCCCGCGTCACCATCCAGACCGAGGCACTCGGACTGAGCGCGGAGGAGGTCGAGCAATACATCACCATCCCCATCAATGCCGCGATGCAGGGCACCACAGGCGTGAAAGCCGTGCGTGACTCCTCTGGCAGCGGGCTCTCCTTTGTCTGGGTCGACTTTGACTGGGACACCGACATCTACCGCGCGCGCCAGATCGTCTCCGAACGACTCGCCTCCGTGCGCGAGGGACTCCCCGAGGGCATCTCACCCGAGCTCAGCCCCATCGTCTCCGTCACAGGCGAGATCATGCTACTCGCCATCACCGGCGACAAGCAGACCGACCCGCTGGAGATGCGACGCATCGCAGAGTACCACCTGCGCACGCGCCTCATGTCCATCCCCGGTGTCGGGCAGGTCACCGTCCTCGGCGGACGACTCCC
>CAYJLP010000118.1:0-8203 GCA_964371115.1 uncultured Akkermansia sp.
GCATTTTGGCGAGCATTCGCGGCTTTTTGAGCTTACATAGCTCGCTATGCGCGCCCAAACGCCGCAAATCCTCATCCAAACTGCAAGCAAAATCAGGAAGCTGCTAATTTTGCAAGATCCCCTAAAGGATGGGCTGTATTTGAAATAATGGCGCACGCATAATTACATATTGATTTTTAACGTTGGATAGACTGTCCCGAAGAAGATGATTTCTCCCCCTTATGGTATATTGAATATGAGTCATTCGTGTCGCTAGGACAATAAAAGCCTTGAAATTTGATTAGAATATGCGATAATCGCGCGTGATGTCCGAGTTACCAAAAGCATACGAACCGCAGACTGTGGAAAAGAAATGGCAGAGCATGTGGATTGATAGCCAATGTTTTCATGCCGATCCCCAATCGTCGAAAGACGCCTATAGCATCGTCATCCCACCCCCCAATGTCACAGGGGTGCTCCACATGGGACATGTGCTGAATAACTCGATCCAAGACATCCTCGCCCGCCGCGCCCGTCAGGAGGGCAAGGAGGTGCTCTGGCTGCCAGGCACTGACCACGCGGGTATTGCGACGCAGGCTCGCGTAGAAAAAGAGCTCGCGAAGGAGAATCCCCCCCGCACCCGTCACGACGTCGGTCGCAAGGACTTTGTCGACATGGTCTGGGAGTGGAAGGAGAAGCACGGTGGCATCATCATTGATCAGCTCAAGAAGCTGGGCTGCTCCTGCGACTGGGAGCGCGAGCGCTTCACCATGGATGAGGTATTCGCCCCTCAGGTGCTGGATACCTTCGTCGATCTCTTTAACAAGGGCTTCATCTACCGCGGTTACCGCATGGTGAACTGGGACCCCGTCCTGCTGACGGCTCTCTCCGACGAGGAAGTCATCATGACGCCTGCCTCGGGGAAATTCTACACCATCCGCTACGAGCTCAGCGATGGCACAGGTGAGCTGCTCGTCTCCACGACGCGTCCTGAGACCATCATGGCCGACGTCGCCGTCGCTGTCCATCCCGAGGATCCCCGATTCGCCCACCTCATTGGCAAGACAGTACGCCGTCCTCTCTGTGATGCCGACATCCCTATCATCGCCGATGAGGGCGTCGAGATCGACTTCAGCACAGGCGCGCTGAAGATCACGCCCGCGCATGACAAGATGGACTTTGAAATCGGCACGAAGAATAATCTGGAGTTCATCTCTGTGATTGATGCCAATGGCAATGTCGATTGCCCCGCCCTGCCTGAGCTGCATGGCAAGGATAGATTTGTCGCCCGCGCGCTGTCAGCCGAGATGCTGGAGGCGAAGGGACTGCTCGTCAAGCAGGAGCCCTATGAGAACAATATCGGCATGAGCGAGCGCTCCGGTGTCCCCGTCGAGCCTCGTCTGAGTATGCAATGGTTCCTCAAATACCCCTGTGTCAAAGAAGCGAGCGAAGCTCTCGAACAGGGAGAGATCACCTTCCGCCCCGCCCGCTGGGCCAAGACCTACGCCCACTGGATGCAGGGCATCCAAGACTGGTGCATCAGCCGCCAGCTCTGGTGGGGCCACCGCATCCCCGTCTGGTACCGCAAGGAAAAGGCCGCCGAGCTCCAAGAAGCGACGAAGCTCGACAGCGAGGACGCCGCCGCTGGTGACCTCTATGTAGGCGCGACTCCTCCCAGTGATCCTGAGAACTGGGTGCAGGATGAGGATGCGCTGGACACGTGGTTCTCCAGCTGGATCTGGCCCTATGCGACGATGGACAAGGAGTGCTTGGCGAAGTTCTACCCCACGTCGGATCTGGTCACCGGCCCTGATATTCTTTTCTTCTGGGTGGCACGCATGATCATGGCGAGCTACCACTTCACAGGGCAGAAGCCCTTTGACAATGTGTTCTTCACCTCCATCGTGCGCGACCTCCAAGGCCGCAAGATGAGCAAATCGCTGGGCAATAGCCCCGACCCGCTCGATCTCATCGCACAGTACGGCGCGGATGGCCTACGCTTTGGCCTCATGCGCATCGCGCCTACGGGCTCGGATATCAAGTTCGACGAGAAGCAGATCGAAGAGGGCAAGAACTTTGCCAACAAGATCTACAACGCCGTGCGCTTCCGCATGATGCAGACGGATCTCGCCGACGATATCACCCCCGAGTACTCCGCTGTGCACATCGACATCCTCAGCAAGCTCAAGCAGCTGCATGAGCAGGTGGCGAGCGCGCTGGCGAAGTATGAGTTCAACACGTACACACAGGCTCTCTACAGCTTCTTCTGGAATGAATACTGCGCGCTCTTCCTCGAAGCGGTCAAAAACGACCTGCGCAGCGACGAGCAGCTCGGGCTCAGAAAGGCGACCTTGCAGACGATGGACACGGTGCTCTGTCACTACCTCGCGTTGCTCTCTCCCATCATGCCCCACCTCGCCGAGGAGCTCTGGCAGAGCCTCGGATTTGCCGCGCAGTATGACGGCATCGCCCTCATGGTTACGCCCTTGCCCTCGGCAGGTACCCTGCTTGCAGATATGGACTCTGAGGAGATCGCCGCCGCGACTCAGCTCGCGTCGAAGATCTATGAGACGGCGAACCGCGCACGCAACCTCAAGGCCGAGTACAATCTTGCGACCAACAAGAATGTGACGCTCATCCTCAAAGCCACGCAGCCTGTCTCCGCCGATGTGCTCCAGCGTCTTGCCCTGCTC
Organism: uncultured Akkermansia sp.; assembly: GCA_964371115.1. Taxonomy (GTDB): domain Bacteria; phylum Verrucomicrobiota; class Verrucomicrobiia; order Verrucomicrobiales; family Akkermansiaceae; genus Akkermansia. Next base: position 2,673 of record CAYJLP010000118.1, read on the forward strand.
GCAGGTGCGCGTGAGGCGCAGTTTGACGCGGATTACCAAGCTGACAAGGGCACACCCACGGCTCTCGTAGCCCTCGGTGAGCTCTTCATGCCCTTGGATGGGCTTGTCGACCTCGACGCTGAGCGCAAGCGTCTCAATAAGGAACTCGACAAGGTGGTCTCCGAGATGAGCAAGAGTCAGACCAAGCTGGGCAATCCTGGATTCGCCGACCGTGCCCCCGCCGCAGTCGTCGAGCAGGAGCGCGCACGCCTCCAAGAGTGGACGGCAAAGCAGCAGCAGCTCCTCACGATGATTGACGCTCTCCGATAATTTTTACAATTATGTCCACCTATCTGTTCGACCAACTAGATGATGTGACCCGATCGACCTTGCAGTCGGTCGGAGTCTCCAACGACATACAATTAGCCGAGATTGAGGCGGGTACCTTGATCGGTGATATTAAGCAGTATCAGGAGTTTTTCCCCGATACGGCGCGGGCGATTGATCTCAATCAGGTGCCTCGTCTGTGTGAGATCGCGCGCGAGTCGCTCACGCATCAGGGTATTGCCTTCACACCGCCTGTGCGCAAGAAGGTGATCCCTGTCTCCGCCATCATGCCTGATCAGACAGAGCAGGCAAAGATCATCATCAATGCGGCGCGCCTGCAAAAGGATGGGGCAGCCAGCATCCCTGTGACGCAAAGTATGCGCGTCGCTGTGAACGAAAAGCCCGAGCGCGATGTCCACAAGCAAGGGACGCGCAATGCGATTCGCTACCGCCGCTCCTTTACCTGCTATTTGGGAGCTATCGCCACTTGCTTTATCTACCCGCTGATCCTCTCGGCGCTACTCCTCCCCTTTGCCATGCTGCTCTATCCCATTACGCTAGAAATGGCAAAGATGTACATGGGGGGTGTCTTTGGCATTTGGCTCATTTATTATTTCTGCACACCCTTTTTCCGCTGTCAGGTCTGCTATATCAATATCTATAGCTTCAGGAAATTCCCCCGTCACAAGCACGCGCACCGCTTCCTTCTGCTCAACACGGCGATTCCGACGGCGTTGACGATTATCCTAAGACGCTGGTTCCGCTGCCCAGCCTGTGGCACGGCGCAAAAGCTATTCAAGGGCAAGAAGCACGGTCATCGCCGCTGATCACTACTCGATATGTATCCTATGAAAGCCCCATTGACTATGCTGTTTGCCGCCTCGGCGGCTCTCGCCACGGCGCAGCAGCAGACGACACCAGAGATCACCAACCACCAGCAGTACTCAGCCGCACTCGTGGCACTACTCCAGAAAACACTCGCCAGCCTCGAGCTCTGCGTGGACAAGCAGTCTGTCGAGGCGCAGCTCGTCATCCTCGCTGGCTACAAGAAGGAGATAGAGCAGCTCTCGCGCGCCCTCGAGGAGCTCGCTACACCATCACCTGCTGACTATGTGCAGGCTGAGGATTATCTCGTCGATTTCATCCGCACGTCGCGCTTGATCAATGAGGAGGTAGATCGACTGCAAGCCGCCGCTCTGCTCACCCCCGAGCTCAAGACACTACTGCAAGTGCATCCATGAAAAAAATCAGCTCCACTTCCTATATCTTGTAGTCTTTTTTCACAAGCTCTACCACATCCATAGATAGGTGATGGAAGGGGTGCGATCGTCGTTATTTTAGACTTGAAAAAGATAAATTTATCTTTAATATCGTGGGAAATCTAACCCCTGAGATGAAGATGAAATCAAGCACTCCTCGACAAAACAGCGCGCGCGGAAACAAGGAGGCGACCCAGCTCGCCGACTTTGTCCTATTCCCCCAGCGCAGCTGCATTCTACGCCTATCGGCTGAACTATCCAAGGAGCGTCTCTCCTATCCGCAGCTCTTTCTACTCGCCTTCCTCGCCGAGGAGGAGGGGCTCTCGATGAGTGCGATCGCAGGGATGATGGGGCACACGACCGCCGCCGCGACAGGCATGGTTGATAAGCTTCAGGAGTTGGGTTTTACGCAACGCTCGACCGCCATGGCTGATAGGCGCAAGGTGCTCGTCAAGATCACGGACAAGGGGCGTGACATCGTGCTTGCGATGCGCAACAACCTCGCAACCGATATTGCCAATACGCTCGCGTCGAGTGACAGCGTGGCGCCCTCGCTCGAGGGGATGCAGAGCCTGCAGGACAAAAAGAGAAAGAAACAGAAAGTGAAGCCTAAAGCAAACAAAACTTCCCCATCAACCATATCCCCTTCCAAGAAATGAGTAATTGCAAACCATCCTATCTCGACCGTATCAACGAGCAGCCGAACCTCATCGCGCGTTTCATCACGCGACAGAGTGATCTCCCCGTGACCACCGACCGCAAGGCCATGCTCGATATCCTGCGTCCACGCCACAATGAGATTATTGCCGAGCAGGGCATCGATCCTCGCATGCTGCGCACAGCAGAGCAGGTACACGGTGACAGTGTGGCTCTCGTCGGTGATATCGGCTGCTTTTTCCCCGTCGAGGGTGTCGACGCTCTCGTCTGCTCACATCTCGCCGACTGCTGCCTGGGTATCTATGTCGCCGACTGCGCTGCCGTCTGGATCTATGACCAGAGGACGGGGGCTCGCGGTCTCCTCCATTCTGGAAAGATAGGCACTGAGCTCAACATAGTCAAAAAGACTCTCAAGGCTCTCTACAAATACGAAGGTACGAAGCCTCAAGACTGCATTGCCGTGATCTCACCCTGCATCCGCCCTCCTCATTATGAGGTTGATGTCGCAGGTACTATCAAGCAGCAGCTCCTCGATGCAGGTGTCGTCGCTGAGAATATCGTCGATAGCAATCTCGATACCGCCGCTGACACAGAGTCATTCTATTCCTATCGTATGGAGAAGGGTAAGACGGGGCGCATGATCGCGCTGTTTGGCCGCACTGCTCACCATTAATTTTCTTTTCAGCTGCACGGTGTCCTCATCGAGAAGCCAAGAAAAAAGTCAACTCAGGTGCGCAGTGCTACAGCAGTTGCGCGCCGCTCTGCATTCTGCGGAGCAGCGTGAGCACCGCTCTCGCCATCTGCGCGCGAAGCTTGGGGAGCTGCTGCAAAGCAGCCACCCGCTTCGCATCGCTATCTATGCCTCTCTGCCTCATGAGGTGAATGTGCTGCCTCTGCTCGAGGAGTATCCGCAGCATGTTTATGCGTTCCCCCGCTGCGAGCCTGAGTCGCGAGCGATGGATTTTTACCACGTCGAGAATGTGCGCGAGCAGTTGCAGCTCGGAGCGCATGGGATCATGGAGCCTATCGCCTCGGCTCCGCGTATTGCACCTCATTGCCTCGACATCATCATTGTGCCCGGTGTCGCTTTTAGCCGGACGGGTGGGCGTCTTGGCTATGGAGGGGGGTATTATGATCGCTATCTCGCGCATGCGGCGCAGGCGCGTCTCATTGCGCTTGTTTTTACCGAGCAGTTTCTGGAGGATATCCCAACGGAGCAGCATGATGTTCTGCTTCAGCAGCTCTTTTTAGAGGATTGCTAAAGGGGACCTTGCAAAAATTAGCAGCTTCGGATTTTGCTGGCAGTTTGGATGAGAATTTGCGGCGTTTGGGCACGCATGCATAGCGAGCTATGTAAGTCCAAAAAGCCGCGAATTCTCGCCAACATGCTGCAAAAGACGTGCTGTGATGCTCATTTTCTAAATCTGCCATTTCCCTGAACTAATTTTGCAAGGTTCTCTAAAGGGGGCTTTGATATTAAATTTGTACGCGATTTGTAGGGAATTGATGGCACAGAGAATCCTTCGAAACGACGAAAGAGAGAGAGACCTTCTCGAACGTTTCTGCGAAGAAGGACGAGGAGGATAGCAGAAAAGCGTTCAAAAGTTGGGTCTGTCCCATTTCTGCTGAGAACTTAATTACCTCATCCCCAGAAACTGCAGGAAGGTATTGAAGCATATTTCTCAAGATGACGCTCCTGCATTAAATTGATAACATGCTATCCACCAATGGAAATTTCTATAAAAGTGCAGCAACGGCGTCGTTTTATATGTCTGCTCAACTAGCACCATCGCGTTGGCTATAAAGATTACAAGTAACTGTATGATAGTCATGTTTTAAAATACCATGACGCAAATATAACTCAGTTTATACATTATAGTTTTTTTGGGGGGCTTCTATTTTCTCGCGACTATGGCTATTAGTAACGAGTCTCACTTGTCAGAGATCTGCTTACAGTCTGTTTTCTTGCAGGTAGCAGCCTGTTTTCAAGATGTAATGAGAATGGTTTTAAATTACGTAACTCTTCTAAATAGCATCAATATCTGTGCGTGATCTCGTTATAGTACAAATTTGAAGTGAGGTGTCAAAAATAATCTATACTATTCACATTCTGTATTTTATATGGATTTATGGTTACAAATTGCGAGAATGCAGGATGTATGAGCCTCCAAATGAGGGTATTCTTTGCTAGCGTGGTGAGAGTTGCGCTGTGAATCTCGTATTGACCTCTTGCGGATGCTTGGGTATAATGGGCTTTCTTATTTAGTCGCTATGTTAAAACATTCTCAAAATCCCAATCAGTATAGCTTTTTTACGACTTTTGAGGAGCAGCTTGATCATCAGCATGCTCTCTATATACTAGCCAATGAGTTGGAGTGGTCGGTGCTGGAGGAGGCCCTCGAGTCGACTTATAGTCACACGGGACGCCCTGGTAAGCCTATTCGCCTGATGTGTGGGCTGCTGCTGCTGAAGCATGTTCGCAGTTTGTCAGATGAGGCGGTGGTGGAGCAGTATAGTGAGAATAGTTATTTCCAGTATTTCTGCGGGGCCTTGCAGTTTGAGGCGAAGTCCCCTTGCGCGTCGTCGGAGTTAGTGCATTTCCGCAATCGTATTGATGAGGATGGGTACCGCCTGATGATGGAGGTGTATGAGCGGACGCTGGGGTGAGGTTGCTTTTAACTCGGGGCTTTCTTTTGTGGCGTCTCTGGGGGACGCTTCGCGTTTGCGGCGGTGGAAGTTTGGCGCGCTTCGCGCGCAGGTTGACGGGGGCGTCAGTTGGCGGCGTTAATTGCCGTGCAGGATTTGCTGCGCAGGCGTTTGCAAACTTATCTGAACTGACGCGCCCTGCGGAGCCGTTGGCTCCGCGCTGCTTGTGGGACTCTGTCCCACATCCTGCTGGGCTCTGCCCAGACCCGCAAGGGGCTAGCCCCTTGACCCTAGGAGGGCTATCCTCCTCACCTCGCTTCGCTCGGACGGGCAGGAAGTGTCCAGCCCTTTCGTCGTCTCAAATCGCAGTGCGATTTGTCCTCCACCCGCCGGCGAACGATCGCCGGAGATCGCTTAAGGTCTATCTTTAGAGTTCTCACTCCGTGAGAACCGTCCAAGAAGTATCTTGGACTCTCTTCGTCTCATTTTGGCATGCAAAATGGCTTAAGAATCCAAGATGCTTCGCATCTCTTGCATGTGTCCTCTGTACCTGTTTATGGTGTCTTCAAAATATCTTTGCAGAGCCCTAGGCGGCTAAAAGCGCGCAGCTGGCGGATGAGGTGGTCTGCGCGTCCTTCGTTCGCGAGGATTTTGTCATAGAGG
>CAYJLP010000119.1:0-8141 GCA_964371115.1 uncultured Akkermansia sp.
CCCAGTGTCTGGAAGACGGACTGGAAGCCGTGGCGGATGTGCATGAAGAGGCAGCCGATCGCGCCGATGTAGACGAGCGAGCAGATGGGGTTCTTGAACGCCGTGGTCACGATCTTGTAGCAGTTCGCAGGGTCACCGTTGTACGTGAACTGCCAGAGGTGGAAGAGGGCGAAGAGCAAGATGGTCGTGCCAGTGAGTACCATGGTGCGGGAGGAGACAGTCGCCTTGAGCGTGCCCTCGACTTGGTACTTCGTACGTGCGTTCACATTCTCGAGCTTGAGCATGATGGTGAGCGCGATGTGGATGGCGAATACGCCCAGCAGACCCAAGCGGATCGACCAGAGCAGCCACGCGGGCATGGAGTGCAGCCCCGTCGCGTAGTAGTTCACCCAAGAGGTCGCGTTGCCACCTGCTGATCCACCGTAGATGGTCAGGTTACCGGCAAGGTGCCCCAGCAAGAACAGTAAAAGGCACGCTCCTGTAAGCGCCACGATAATTTTGCGGCCGACTGAGGAGGTGACAAACTGACTAATCATTGTAGTTATATCCTTCATAGTGCAATATGTGTCTCTGCGTGGCAAGCATAGCGGATCTTTGTCATCTTTGCAAGCCCCAAAGATCTCAGTCTTCTATAAATTTCCAGCTCTTAGTTGCTAGGACTTAAAGTTATTTAAAACTAACTTGCTGTAATACCCCATCCATCAGAAGCAATCGCGTGTAAGCGGCTACATAACAAATAATACAAGCTAGAATTCTCTCTTGACAACAAAAGAGAATATTTCTATCATGTCAACGTTATGAAATTAAAACACCTCTTAGCCGTTTCCTGCGCGCTCTATGGTAGCTCTGTTTTTGCTGAGCAAAAGCCCTCCTCCATTCTCACCGAGCTGGCAGCCCCAGCCGCCGCGACGCAAGTCACAGCCGAGCAACGCATCGCCGCGTTCCCCTCACTCGCGGACATCCCCAAGGATGTCGCCGTGGTCGCGACGGTTGCTGATTTCCGCCAGATGGCGAGCGCTCTCATGGCACAGCCCTTCGTGGCACCTCTCCTCGCGGAGAGTGGCAAGACGCCTGCTGAGATCCTCGCCGAGATCCCCCATGTCACGAGCTGCACGCTCGCTGTCTCGCCTGAGATCAATGAGCTCATGCTCGCCTACAACATGGTGAGCAATGCCATGATGAGCGAAACAGTCTTCGAAGGCTGGAGCCAAGAAGCCGCTGATCCCGTCGCTATCAAGGCGATTGGCAAGGCTCTCGCCGATCAGCTCCTCCGTGGAGCGCAGATTGAGATCCCCAGCTTCTACCTCTGCGCAAGCTTTGGCAAGGACAGCGCGCACCTCAAGCAGCTCGACGAGATGTGGCTGACGACGATCAAGCAGATCTTCTCCCAAGCCACGCCTGAGGACCTCCAGAAGACAGGCCTCACGCAGCAGCAAATCGAGGGCGGTGTCGTCATCGGTGTCAATGTCAGCTTCTTGCTCGAATCCGCCTACGGCGAGATGAAGGATATCCCCGAGGGCATGCAAGAGACCATCAAGATGATGACGGATAGCATCAAGGGCAAGAAGGTCTACATCGCCTATTCCCGCAAGGGTGATCGCCTGCGCTTTGCCCTGACGGATGACATCAGCAAGCCCGTCTTCCCCCTCGCGCCCGCTGACTCCGTCGCCGCCTCGTCCATACTTGATTTCTCCAACCAAGAACTCAGCAAGAATCCTCTCTACATCGCGAGCGGTAGCATGGATCCCAAGACGGTCGCCGCCTGCTATGAGCCCATGAAGAAGCTCGGTGGCGCCATCGCCTCTGTCTTCACGAGTGCCGCTGCCAAAGATGCCTCGACCAAGCCCATCATGGATGCGGGTGCCGCGTCGGTTGGCAAGATCATGGATGGCTACATCGCCTTCACTGAGTCGTTGACGAGCAATAGTATTGACGTGGTCGTCTGGGCTGATGGCAACCTGAACCTAGAGATGTACACGCAGCCCGGTGCCAAGTCTCAGCCTGGCAAGCTCGTCTCGCTGCCTCAGGTGGATCTCCCCTCGACTCTCGCCTATGCCGAGGCTGCGGGTGGTACAAACATCAACTGCACGATGACGCTCGATGAGTTCATCGACCACACGACGAATATCACAGAGGCGGTACTGCTGACTCTCAATGGTGATGCGCGCAAGGTGGGCATGCCTGCTGTCCAGGTGAGCAAGACCTTCATCCCTGATGCCAAGCAGCTGCTGGGCAATCTCGGCACGGCAGCTTCTGGTATGGGTGCTCCCTACGGTGTGCTGGTAGATACAAAGGGCTCAACGATGAACTTCGTCTCGGACAAGTCACCTCAGATGAGCATTCCTCGACTGGCTGTCTTCGCGTCGGTCAAGGATCGTGCGAAGATCGCCAAGGGCTGGGATGATGCGAAGAACACCGCCAAGGCCGTTCTCACCAAGGTAGGTCAGGACGCCGCTATGGTGGATCTCGTCGCCACGACGGAGTCGCAGCAGGATGGCGTGACCCTCCACATGCCCTCCATGCCCATCTTCCCCAATGACGCGAAGCCTACGATCGCTCTGACGGACAAGTTCTGGATGCTGGGCAGCAGCCCCGCGTACAATGTCGAGCTGCAAAAGGCTCTCCAAGCCAGCGCTGGCATTCCCTTCACAGGCTCGGTGATGGCGGTCAAGGTCGCTCCTCTCAACGAACTCGCGCAGAAGATGAGCGCTGATGTGGGCACGGAATCCTCCGATGGTCGCGACTTCGCGAAGTTCGCACAGGGGATGCAGTTTGTCAACCAGTACTTCAATGGTGTCTACGCCACCGGTACGGTCGAAGGTAACAAGCAGGTACTGCGTGTGCGTGTGCAGATGAAGAAGTAATTTTTCTCTTCTCCAGCACATTTCGTTTCACCGAATTAATAAAAAACTCCCCTTAGGCAACTAAGGGGAGTTTTTTATTGAAGGATGCAGCGACTAGCTCGACTGCCTGCGGCGGCGTGCCAGCAGCCCCGCCAGTGCCAGCAAGCTCAGCGTCGCCGTGCTAGGCTCAGGGATGTAGTTGAACGCGATCGCGCCATCTCCCATGTAGGTGCCTGAGCTCAGCATCAGCTCATAGCCCTGCGTACGCAGGACAAGCTCGTCGAGCAAGGTCGCGTCCTGCTCAAAATCGACACCGGCAAAGTCAAAGGCAAAACTCTCACCACTCGCCATCATGGCCTCCAGATCATAGCCGACGACATCGAGATAGAGCAATCCCTCAATCGTCGCCATCTGTGTGAGCGCATCCAGTCCATGCACATCATGAACGGCGAGCTCCGTCAGGCTGTAGCGAGCCGTGGCTGTCACCGTGAGGCTAGAGTTCTGCAGCGTCACGGCGTCCTTCATCGCTCCGGCGAAGTCCTTGGACGTGCCTATCATGGCCACGCGCCAGCTATCAAAGTGCATGTCGGTGAAGGTGAGCGAGCCGCCGCGCGCGAGCTCAAAGCTGCTATTCGCATTGATGCTGGAGTCCGCGATCTCGGCTGCGCCTTCTACGAGGAAGAAGCTATCGACGATATCCACGCGGCTGAACTTCGCCTCCGTGAGCGTGAGCTCGCGCGCATACTTGATGCCAGCATCCTCAACATGGGCATGGCTGATCTGCGTGTTGCTCAGGATGGCATCCTTGGAGCCCTGTGCGCTGATGCGCATCGTCCCCTGAGTATTGTCCAGAGCTATCTTCGCCATGGAGTTGCCCAGCTCGAGTCGGCTGATGCTGGAGTCGAGCTCCAGTGCTGCGCCACCTGCTGCGACGCTGAGCTGTGCCGTCGTCAGCTGGGGTGCTTTCGCCTCCGAGGAGATACGTGAGGCGGCATTGATCTGGAGCGTATCGAGCTGCACGCTATCTTGGGCAAAAATGAGCTCGGCTGCCTCGAGAGAGATAGCCTTGGTGCTGCCTACATTCGCCAGCTTGAGCGTGCCATCACCCACGACATTCGCATGCATATTGCCCAGCGTGCTCGCGATAGTGAGGGTGCGCTCGGCCTCAGTGAGGAAGTTGAGCGTCACGCCCTCATCGGGATTGCGTAGCGTGTGATAAATGGTCACATCGTGGTCTCCCGCATCAGCGCCCACTGTCGCACCGCTGAAGAGGAAGACTCCGAGCGAGGCGGTGTAGTCGATCGTGTCCTGCTGATTGCCCATGAGGAGTGTACCTCCGTCTCTCACATAGATAGCAGAGGCTCCCATCGTGGCATTGTGATTGTATGCCGTGCCACCCTGTCGGAGCTCGAGCGTGCCGCCATTGAGCACGTTGACACTCGCGCGACCGTCCATATTGACGACGGCGGCTTCGGAGATGAGTGTACCCGAGATATTGAGCGTGTTGTTATGATTCGACGCGGAGAGCTGGAAGGAGGCATGCCCCGTACCATAGCCTTCTGTCGATGTGCCCACGATGTGCACGATCGCATCCTCATTGATATTCAGCGTGCCAGCTGAGCCTCGCGATAGGCTGATGCCCTTGACGCTGTAGGTGCCACTGCCGCCTATATTGACATTGTCCCCTCGCAGCATCAGCTGGGTGCTGCTCTCATTGAGATGCGCACCTGCACCGAGGATGATGTCGTAGCGCGAGAGCCAGCGCTCAGCTGTAGCCGAGCTGATCTGTGCGCCAGCGAGCAGCTCGAGCGTCGCGCCACTGTCGAGGTCGATGCGGGAGAGGGCCGCCTCGCCGCTGAGCTGGATATGCCCATCGACATCGAGCTTGCCCGTGAAGCTCTCCAGCCCGCTGAGCTGAGCCTGATCGTCGACAGCGACCTGCACGGTGCCTGTGCCTGTGATCGCGCCCGAGGAGTTCGCCCCGTTTGCAAGATAGAGAGTGTCGATCGCATCGAGATGCAGCTGTGCTTGTGAGATGCCTTCGAAGTGGATGCTCGTCGCGGCCGTGTCAATATGCCCTACGAAGTCAGCCAGTCCAGAGAAGGTCACGTGGCTCACGCCATCGGCGCGCACCGTACCCTCGCCGTGGAAGGCGGTCTCGATGCGCGCGACATCCGCGATGACGAAGGTGCCGCTCTCTTCAATATTCAGATGATTAAAATCGAACGCCTTGTCTCCCTGCACGTACACGCCATTGCGCACGGTGACATTGCCCGTGTAGTAGTCGAGCCATCCCTTGTCTTCGATCTGCCCTGCATCCATATTCAGAATGACCTCGGTGTCGGTGGCACCATTGAGCTGCAAGATGCGCGTATCGTCCATGAGTCCATCACCGATGAGCTCGATGCTACCGCCGGACGAGATGAGCATGCGCTCGACCTCCAGCTGATGCCCATTGCCCTCAAGCGACATTGAGACCCCATCGACATAGAAGCGCGCTACACTGAGCCCTGCTTCCTCGAGGATGAGGCTGCTATGATCCGCGAACATAAAGCGCAGCGAGTCGCCAGAGATGAAGCTCTTGCTCGACATGTGGAAATCTTGGGTCCTATCAATAGTGAACTCTCGTTGTACGGCATTCTGGGTGATACTGCCGTCACTATTGAATGTCCAGAGGTATGCCTCTGTGCCCTGTCCGATGACGTTGTTGCTATTCAGCGAGGTGAAGTTCTCAGCTGTCCCCTTGATAAAAATCTGATACTTCGAGCTAGCCACGCCGCCATTGAGCTGGCTGAGATCCAGCGCGATGTCCTCGGCAAAGGTGAGCGTGCCGCTATTCTGTATCGTCTTCGATAGGCTGAGCTGGCCATTCAGATTCATCGTGCCCTCATTGGTGATGCTGCCTGTCAGGCTGGTCTGACCAGCGAGGTAGGCGCTGCTGCCGCGCTCCATGGTCAGATCCATGTCATAATGGCCACCCTCGTCGATGACGAGCGTCGAGCCCGTCTTCATCGTCAGGCTGCCTGAGAGGCTCGATCCCTGATGCAGCTGCGCGCTGCCAGATACGCTCATCGCCCCCGAGTAGCGGGACTGATCCTCGAGCACGATGCTCGAGCTGCTATCGACGCTCAGCGTCTTGCTCGTCACGCTCACTTGCTGACCTAGTGTGAGCGTGGAGGAGGAGCTCACGCTGATTGCGCCAGCACTCATGGCGACCTGCACCCAGCGGTCTGGGTCGAGTGCGGGGCTGTAGTTGGCCTCCGTGACATGCTGATCGGGGTTGGCCAGCTCCAGCTGGTAGCCCGTCAGGCTCATGTCGGCATTCTTGATGCTGATGTCACCGCTGATCTGCACCGTGTTGCTCAGCTGTATTGTCTTGTCGGCGGCCGCTGTCGCATCAAAGCTCAGATGCAGCACGCCTGTGCCGTCGCTCTTCAGACTGGCAGAGTCGTAGAAGGCGGACTTCAGCTCATGCCCTGCGTCGCCCGTGGTCTTGGAATAGCTGAATGTCACGTCACTATTCGTCTTTGAGTTCATGATATGCGCCTTTCTGTCAAAGACGTAGAGATTCTCACTGCTGCGGCTGTAGTCGACCCCATTGAGCTCTAGTGTACCGCCTGATGTGCCGAACTGGAGCTCGCCGTTGATCTGCTTGGCATCCGCGAGGATGACGGTCGAGCCCGTGTTGATCTGCACATCTTGGGCGGCAAAGCCATTCTCTCTATTCAGGTAGACGGTCACGCCGACCCCTAGATTCAGATCCACGCTATTGTTGCCCGAGCCCGCGAGCTCAAAGAAGCCGCCGTAGATCTCGTACTCATTCGCGCTATTCATGCGGGCATTCTCCCCGACGATGCGCCATTCATCGCCTGCCTGACCCGTGAGGGTGGAGGTCACGCGCACATGCTCTTCGATGATGTAGCCCGCCGTTTGGAAGTTCACCGAGCTGTCTGAGGCGTTCAAGAAATAGGTCGCGGGCTTCTGGCTCGAGCTATCGGCACTGCGGAGGAACTGCATCGTGCCAGCCCCTGTATTCACACTGCCGGCAAAGTTGAGTGTCGTGTTCCCATTATTCAGCACCCAGTCGAGGCTCGCCCACATCTCCGCATCCGTCGCGAGGCTGCCAGCCGTGCTCGTGTCGCCGCGCTTGCCCTGCGCGAGAGCTTGGATGGAGTCGCTGCCGACCGTCGCGCCTTTCAGCTGCACGACACCGCTCGCATCCGCGCCAAGGACTGTCCAGCTCGTTTCCTTCGCGTTGAATACCTTTGTCGAGCCAAGGATCACGTGGTCAAAGAACTCGTCGGAGTAGTCCATGTAGGGCGTGCTCGTCGCGTCCTTCGGTGAAGAGGATGCTGTGTGAACACCGATGAATTGGAAGCTCTTTGTCTCTTCGTTATAGAAAATCACCGACGAGCCACTATCGCCGCTATTCCCATTGTTCGCAACAATATTCTCCTCTCGATCGACATCGACGAGGGGCGTGCCCAGCAGGCGACTCGAATCAACCGTGATCGTATTGCCACGGCCATCGCTGACCGTGTTGGTCTCCGTCTGGTAGCTCTTTGGCGTGACGGTCCCTGCCGTCGCCTGACCATAGTCGTGGTATCCTGCGACCGTGCCGTCTTCGTTGTAGGTCACTTGCGTGCCACTACCCGCGCGCCAGATGGTCACGTCCTGCAGATTCTCGAAGGCCAGCTTGGGGTCGGTGTACTTGTCATCAGTCGCATACTCCCAGTGGACGACATCTGTCGCCACCTTGTTGAGGCGGTGCACCGCGAGGTCGAGTATATTCCACTCTCCGGCATACACGGACTGGATCGTGCGGTAGGACTCCTCGACGGGCGTGCCGTCTGCTCCGAGTCGGTTGCTGAAGCTGAATGAGCCAGGGCTGCCAGCATGCACACAGTCGATCACCCAATTCTGCCCACCTGCCAATCCACCGTGCGCGGGGAGGAGAGCGCCGAAGTCGGGAACGATGGGGATGGTGCCCACGACGTTGCCCGACTTGTCATAGACATCGACATTGGTCGCGCCAGCGGCGAAGTCGCCGCGATTTTCTGCGAGATTGCGATAGAGATCAATGCCGAGGTCGTCATACATGTGACCCGCTTGCAGCGTGGATGGGAGAGAGATCAAGCTCATCGCGAGAACGAGAGCTTTTAATAATGAGGAGTTTAAGCAGAGACGCATACTTGTATAAGTTGATTATCATTACCTTACATAAAAATGTTAGACATGTCAACCCAAAAGATGACACAGATGGGGGGGCTAATTTATCGCGAGGTAAGATTTTGAGAT
>CAYJLP010000120.1:0-8098 GCA_964371115.1 uncultured Akkermansia sp.
TGGATGGTCAGCATGGCTGACGAGATCGCTGAAATCTGCCCTGAGGAGTACAACACACGCGGTTGGCCCGTGGTTCTTTACACACTGCTTACCTGCGGTATCTACAGCCTGATCTGGACCTACCAAGCGGGCAAGATGCTCGCGAAGGTGAATGCCAATAAGACGGACAACTCCGTCCTCTACGTCGTTCTCAACTGCGTGGGTCTCTACCCCGTTGCTTGGTACATGATCCAAGACGAGCTTAACAAGCTCAACGCTCAGAAGGCTAGCTGCTAATCTACGCTTTTCAAGCATTCAAGGTCAGCCCGAAATCGCGAGACGCTGCTTCTCGTGATGTCGGGCTGCTCCTTTTTGATTTCTATCTACTTGACTATTCCCAACGATCTGGATTACAATCAATTTGTTATAAATTATGACAACTTTTAAACCTAGTGATTTCTCATCTCCAAGACCCTCAATCTTGTTGATCGCCTTCTTCTTTGTTTATGCCTGTGTATGGACATTGGGCTTGGGCTTCTATACGAATTTTTTGGGGGATGCTGTCAGCCCTATCCTGCATATCCATTGCGCTGATCAGCATATTTTCACTCTTTTTGCCAAGGGGATTCTTGAAGGCAAAGCCATCTACGCGGATCTCTGGGATCACAAGGGACCCTTGCTCTTCTTGCTCTATGTGCCCTTTGTCTGGATGAGCGGGGAGAATGTGAATATCGCGCTGCTGATCATGCAGGTGCTGTGTAGCTTCACCGTGCTGTTTTTTTCATGGAAATTGGCGCGTCTCTTTCTAGGCGCGCGATTGAGCCTACTCATCGTCCTGCTGCTGCCCGTCGTCCTCGGGACTTATTCTGCGAATGCGACTGATATCTTTGTCCCCTTGCAGGTGATCTCGCTATACCTGTTTATCAGAAAGCACAAGACGGGCTCCGAGCAGTCTATTCTTTTCCCCTTGGGCGTTTGCACCTCTCTTGTCTTTTTTAGCAAGTACACACTCTGCGCCTTCTGGATTCCTCTGTTCTTCGTCGAGCTGTATTGGCTCTGGAGGCATCGTCCCGCGTCAGCTCTGCTCCGCGAGCTGGGGAAATGCGTGCTCTTCTTTGTCGCCCTCGCCGCTCTCGTTTTCCAATTTGCCTCACCTCTCCAGACATGGCAGACCTACGTGGAGTTCAATCTCCTCTACGGCAGCAATGCGCCGAGTATCCTGATGAGCAATCCCAAGGAGGTGTTTGAGCGTCTCCTCTGGCCGCACCCCATCGGCTTGCAATTGCTCTTCTACCTCGCTCTGCCGACGACGCTTGCGGGGCTGGTGCTGCTGCTGGGCTTTTTGTTTAGCTGGCCAGAGTATAGGAAGAGTCTGCCTTGTCTGATTCCTTGCGCTCTCTCCATGGTGCTCACGCTGATCATGGCCGCCTCCACGCCGGTGATGCGCGACTACTATTATCTCACACTGCATCCGTTCTTCATTCTCAGCTTGATTTTCATCCTCTACCGCCTGCACCGTGTGCTGTCGCATCGCGCTATGTTTGCGCGCTGGAGCCTTGCACTGTATCGCATGGCGATCGCTTTTATTCTTGTTGTCTTAGCGGGACTCGCTGCGAGGTACCAACTGGAGGCTCGCTCGGGTGCTCAGCGGGTCAATGAGATGCATCGCTACATCAGCGATCACATCTCGCCTGAGGATACCTTGCTCACGGTGGGCTTCGATGTCGCGCTCTTTGACGCCTATGTGCAGGTGGATACCCTGCCTCTGAGGCACTATTTCTTTGAGCCCTTTATCCCCCGAAGCATGTTCCCCTATTTCCATGATGCGACCCTTGAGATCATCACGAATGGGGAGGCGCAACACGTGCTGCTGCGAAATAACGAAACAACGGCACCCTACATCGAATGCCTCAAGGCGAGCGGGCGCTACCAATCAAGGACAGCCAAGGGGGCAAGTGGTCAGGTGCTCTTTGAGCACTACACACGCCAGTAGCTGCTGCTTGTCTAGCATCCTTACGCGCTCGCGGGAGTCCTACCCGTGAGCGCGTTTTATTTGCCTAGGCAGAATTGGGAAAAAATCACGCCGAGCAGCTCCTCGGTATCCACCTTGCCTGCGATGCGCCCGAGCGCGTCGAGCGCGTCGCGTAGTTCGAGTGAGGAGAACTCGGGCGAGTCCCCCGCGCTGATGGATGCCTGCGCGGCGAGCAGGAGGGTATCCGCCTGCTCCAGCGCCTCGCGGTGGCGGAGATTGATGGCGGCAAAGCTGTCTGACTCAGCATGCTGCTGCAAGAAAAGCTCGCTGATGCGTGATTCAAGCTCCGCGCGTCCCTGTCCACTCGTGCAGGAGAAAGCAATGGCGTCACCCTGCCTCAGCGTATCCTGCCAATCGAGGTGTAGGGGCTGGTCACATTTGTTGACGATGAGGATATGGGGTGCCTGCTGTCCTTGATCGAGAGAGAGGTCGGCTCGTGCCCTACTGCCGTCGACGACGTGAAGGACGAGATCCGCCTGCGCACGCGCCTGATGCGATCGCTCCATGCCCGCGCGCTCGATGACATCCTCGCTCTCGTGGATGCCCGCCGTGTCGATGAGTCGCAGGCTGAGTCCTCCTATGTTGACGCGCTCCTCGATGGTGTCGCGTGTCGTGCCCGCGATCTCGCTGACGATGGCGCGTTGGAAGCCCAGCAGGCAGTTGAGTAGGCTGGATTTACCCGCATTGGGCGCGCCGATGATGGCGGTGGACACGCCCTCGCGCAGCAGTCGTCCCTCGTCAGCTGTGGCGAGTAGCTGCTGGATGCCGCCGCGTAGTTGCTCGATGCCTCCGAGTAGTGTCTCCATGCTCTCGGGAGAAATATCTTCCTCGGGGAAGTCGATGTAGGCTTCGAGATGCGCCAGCGTGTGGAGGAGCTGCTCGATGAGGCCGCTGACGCGTTGGCTGATGGCTCCGCCGAGTTGATTCTGCGCGGCGCGCAGCGCGAGGTCAGAGCCCGCCGCGATGACATCCATGATGGCCTCCGCCTGCGTGAGGTCGAGCTTGCCCTGCTCAAAGGCGCGCTGGGAGAACTCACCGGGCTGCGCGAGCAGCGCGCCACAGGCGAGCAGCCTCTCCATGAGGCGGCGCACGACGAGCATGCCGCCATGACAGGATATTTCTACCACATCTTCTCCCGTGAAGCTCGCGGGCGCGGCGAAGTAGGTCGCGACGACCTCGTCGAGCACCTGTCCGCGCTCGTCATAGAGACGGCAAAAAGTCGCGATACGCGGGCTCAATTGCTTGCCTGCTGCACAGGCGGCAAAGATGTCTCGCGACTGCGTGCCGCTCATGCGGATGATGGCGAGCGCGCCCGTACCGACGGGGGTCGCGAGGGCGAGGATGGTGTTCTCTGTCTGCATCGCGGGGCATTATAGGTGAAGATCTCGTCGCCTGCAATGCAAAATTGCATTGACAGGCGACGAGATGTTGCGATAATAGGTCTTTCTCGCACCCCCTCTTCATTCTCATGACTAGCTTTCCTGACAAACGCGCCGTCGCTCTCATCCCCTGTTATAATACGCGTCGCTATATCCGCGAGGCTGTCGTCGGTCTGTTGGAGCAGACGCGCCCGCTCGACCTCATCGTCGTGCTCAACGACTGCTCCACCGATGGATTTGAAGAGGAGATCGCCGACCTCGTCGAAGCGCACGAGAACCTCATCATCCACAACAATCCACGCAACCTCGGCCGCTCGGGCTGCCGCAATGAGGGCTTCGAGCAGTACCCTGCGGATTACTACATCCTCAATGACGCGGATGATGTGTCACTGCCCGAGCGTGTAGAAAAGAGCCTCGCCTTCATGGAGGCGCATCCGAATTGCGGCCTCACAGGTGGCTTTGTCAAATACATTGATTCCAAGGGGCAGGAGTTCGGCCAGGGGACGCAGATCTACTGCTTTACCAAAGAGGATTCGGATCGCTACCGCGCTGGCATGGAGCCCGTGGGCATGTTCTGCTCAACAGTGTGCATACGCGGTGAGGTGATCACGCGCGATGGATTGCGCTTTGATGGTTCACTGCCTGCGAGCGAGGATATGGAGATGTGGAATCTCATCCTTGAAAAAGGCTGGGATGTGATGGCGGTGCCTGAGTTTTTCACCCGCTACCGTTTCCACGGTGACTCCATCTGCACCTCGCAGTTCATCTACTGCAAGCATCATCACGAGTATGTCGTTGACCGCCTGCGCCGCCGCCGCTCGGGGCAGCCTGCGATCACGCTAGAGGAGTACCTCAAGCAGATCCGCGCGCAGGGTGTCATGGCGTGGCTGCGCTTCAAGTACCCCATCTACGCGGAGTACTTTTATCGTACAGGCGGCTACATGCTCGTGGAGAAGAAGTACATACGCGGGGCTTTCATGTTCCTCACCTCACTGGTGATGCAGCCCTACCGCATCCGCAAATTCATTCGCCAGCGATTCGGTAAGTAAGGGTGCCGCCAATCACCTCTGCCAGCGCACCGTGGGATGCGCAATCTCATGCCTGCGACGCTGCTGCTCGCTGGCATGGTAGAGGCTGTATGCGCGGGGGCTTGCTTGGAAGAGATCGGCGATGCGCCGCTGGAGATTGACCCAGCGGTAGGCAGGGATGAAGATGCGGCGGTTGAACGCGGGGACGTCGGGATGCAGCGCGAGCCATTCGTCGTGGGCTTTCTTCGTCCACGCGAGATTCTCGCCCGTGCAGACAAAAGTCGAGGTCACGACAGGGATGGTGGCAAAGCGTACGCCCTGCGCGATGAGGTCGCGGTAGAAGACGAGATCGCCCACGCATTTCCAACGCGTATTGTAGCGGATGTCATGTGCGCGGAAGCTCGACGCGCGGAAGAAGGTGGAATTCGTGATGCAGGCGCAGTTCAGCCACGACGACCAGAGCTTGGGGCGCACAGGGCGACGATGGCAGATATAGTCGAGCTCACTATTGAGGATGATGTAGGTGCCGAGTAGCGCGTCGGCGCGCGAGTGGCGCTCAAAGCAGGGAGCGACGGCTGCGAGCGCGTCGGGTAGGTACTGCTCGTCGCTGTTGAGATGCGCCATGGCGTCGGCGTCGGCGGGCATCTTTTCCCATGCGAGGTTAATCGCGTGGTACATGCCCTCATCCCTGCCGCTCTCGTAGCTGAACTCGTAGTGAGGCGTGTCGGCATGCTGCTGCTGCCATGCCTCCAGCCAAGCGGGGGTGCCGTCAGCCGAGCCGCCGTCCTGCACATGATGATGGACGGTGATTTGCTCGCCTGCCTGATCGCGCACAGAGCGCACGCAGCCCTCCAGCCAGCTGAGGTTGTTGAAGGTAGGGGTGACGATGTAGAATTTCATCTGTTCTCTTAGACAGTTTCGGGCATGCAGGGGAGATCAGCGCGCGTGCCCTGCTTCCAATCAAGCCAAGTCTGCGCGTATTCCAGCGACATGAGGATGCACTGCTGCATATCCAGATAGCGGTACGTGGCGAGTCGTCCGATGAAGGAGACGCGACGCTCAGCGAGCTCCTTCTCCGCGAGTGCTTGATATTTCTCAAACACGCGCATATCCTCAGGCGTGCGCTTGGGGTAGAACTTGTGATCCGCGCGCGTGGATTCATGGCTGTATTCCTGCAGGATGATGCTCTTCTCATGCGTCTCCCATGGGGAGAAGTAGCTGTGCTCATGCGCGCGCGTGTAGGGGACGGAGAGGTCGCTGTAGTTGATACAGCCATTGCCCTGCAGATCGCCTTCGCCGCGAATTTTCTTGAAGGTCACAGTGCGGTAGCCGAGATCACCCTCAGCATAGTCAAAGTACTCGTCGATAGGACCGCAGTAGAACACGTGATCATAATCCGCCGCCATCGCAGGGGTGAAGCGTGCGCCAAGCTCCACAGTGATGAGCTCGTGGTCGAGCATGTTGGTGATCCACTGCGTGTAGCCGCTCATGGGAAAGCCCTGATAGCGGGAGAAATAATAATTATCATCGTAGTTGAAGCGCACAGGGATGCGATTGAGAATGTCGGCGGGCATCTCAGCGGGCTCCATGCCCCATTGCTTGATGGTATAGCCCTTGAAAAAGGTCTCGTAAATATCGCGCCCGACCATGGAGAGGAGTTTCTCCTCGGCGTTTTTGGGATCGGTGATGCTCTTGTCGCGCTTCTCCTCGATGAGCTCGCGTGCTTCGCTGGGCGTGAGGCGTACGTTGAAGAGCTGGTTGATCGTGTGGAGATTGATGGGGAAGGAGAACACGCCGCGTTCGTTGCTCGCCTTCACCCGATTCACCCAGGGGTGGAAGCGGTCAAAGCGCTGGACGTAGTCCCACACGCGCTCATTGCTGGTGTTGAAAATATGCGGTCCATATTCATGGACGTCGACCCCTGTTTCTTCGTCGCGCCTTGAGTGGCACATGCCTCCGATGAAGCTGTCTTTCTCCATGATGCGGCAGGCGACGCCTGCATCAGCGAGTTGGCGTGCGAGGACGGCGGCTGAGAGCCCCGCACCAGCGATAAGGACGGTGGTTTGATTCATGATCGTGTGAGCAATTGTGTGTAGTGAGATTCTAATTGGGCGATGCGAGTCTGCCAGCTCATGGTGTCGCGCAGCCACTCGGCGCGCTGCTGATGCCAGGCGGCATCACGCTCGGGGAGGTCGAGCAGCTCGGACATGGCAGCTGCGAGTGCGGATTCCGCCTCATCCTGAGGCAGAGGTAGCGTGATGGCGTACTTCTCAGGCAACCACCACTGCCCTGCATGCTGGTAGCAGAGGGCGGGCAGCCCGAGGGCGATGGCCTCAAGCAGTGCCATGCAGCCCGCGTCGCGGAAACCGACAGAGAGGAAGCCATGCGCGGAGCGCATGATGTCGAGTAGCTGCGTGCGCGGCATAAAGGGCAGCAGCACGAGTGCGTCAGCAGGCAGCCCCTGCGCCTGCGCGTAGGCAAGCAGGCGCGGCTTGTCCGCGTCGCCGACCGCCGCGAGATGGACGGGGATTTTCTTGCCTTGCTGCCAGAGCAGCGCAAGGGCGCGTATCATGAGTAGTGCGCCTTTCTCAGGACGCGCTCCACCGTCAAACATGAGGAAGGGCTCCGCGGCGCGCTGGGGCACGTCGGCGATGATCTCGGACTCGTCGATGGAGATGATGGGGATCATGCCGTCAACCTGCGTCTTGCCATGCATCGTCAGGCGGTTGTAGGTCTGCGGGGTAGAGCAGAGGATGCGCGTGGGGGCAGTGCGTCGCTTGAGCTTCGCGCCCAGTGGGATGACATCGTAGGGGATGGGGCGCAGCATCTCCTTGATGCGCATCTTGAGCGGGAGCTCCTTGCGGAAGAGAGCGGCGACGGTCTCCGCTCCTCCGAGAGGGCCGAGCAGGGCGGGCAGATCCGTGTGAAAGATGTCCTCGAGGTTGCGGTATTGATTGAAAGTGATGTGGTGGATGAGGTCAAAGTCCTGTTGTGCGCAGAGCTTTTGTACCTCGCACGCGATGGAGCTCTGCCACTTCTTGTAGGTCCTCGCGAGAGGGAAGTCGGTGAGTCCGCAGTCCAGCTCGACGAGATGCAGTTTCTCTCCTAGCTGCTGATCCGCAATAGCACTCACATTGAGCTCATGGAACTCCGTGGTTGTCAGTACCCAGACATCATGCCCGCGCTGGGCGAGACGGCTTGCGACATTCCAGCCGACGCCAGCTTCGCTCCCGCGACCAGCGCCGAAGCTATAGGATGAGAGTAACAGACGGAGGGATTTCATATGGATGTAAGGGATGAGCTATGTATAAAAAAAGCGGAGGTGCTAGAGAGCACTCTAGCACCTCCGCATCTGATTGTCAAGATCAGGAGAAGACACCAATGCCGTCAGCAGCGCACGCGATCATGTAGTCGCGGTTGAGCTTAGCGATGTTGTCTACAGAGATACCCTTCGGGCAGGCAGCTTCGCACTCGTACTGGTTTGTGCAGTTGCCGAAGCCGAGCTTGTCCATCTGGCGGACCATGGCGAGCACGCGCTTGTTCTTCTCAGGCTGTCCTTGGGGGAGCAGGTTGAGGTGGGCGGCCTTGGCCGAGGTGAAGAGCATGGCGGAGCTGTTCTTGCAGCTCGCGACACAGGCACCACAGCCGATGCAGGCCGCCGCGTCGAAGGCAGCCTCAGC
>CAYJLP010000121.1:0-3558 GCA_964371115.1 uncultured Akkermansia sp.
TACGACACCTCGTAGGGGAAAAGCGACGGGATATCCAGCCTAAAAGCGCTCAAAAGCTGCCTCGTGAAGCAATGTTGCATATTTGCTTATTTAGAATGACGAGAAGCCCTCTCAAAATAAAACAAGGTGAACCAGCCGAGACCAGTCCACCTTGTTTACGATATTACTAGGAAAAAAAGCTTTATTCCGACTTGTTATCGTCACCCTTTCCCATGGGTACGGTCTCCCACTGCTCATCCTTCTGAGGAGCGGGGCGGCTTTCGGTCACAGGCTCATCGCCTGCAGGCACCTGACGATCATTCGCCGCGCTGACCATGAGCTCACGTCCCATAAAGGGCTGACCATGGAGCACCTCAGAGGCTTTGCGCGCATCGTTGGTGTGACGCATCTCGACAAAGGCGTAGCCCTTGCTGCGGTAGGTGCGGGGGTTGTAGATGATTTCTATGCTGCGCACATCTCCAAATCCCTTGAAGAGATCCTCGAGCTCGCTTTCCGATACCTCGTAGGAGAGGTTGCCCACGTAGAGGCGGCCGTTGCGGGTCGGCGGCGTGGAGTTCATCCGGCGGCGATCTCCACTGGCGGCATTCTGGTTAGAACGAGGCTGGCGGGGCTGACGAGTGCTCTTATCACTCTTCTCCTGCTTGGGGCGTGGGTTTTTTGCCTTGGTTTCTTCTTTTTTACCGAGTCCGAAGAAGCCCAAGACGCGCTGGAGCAAAGAGGGCTTCTTTGCGGCGGAGGCTTCGGGGCGGGGCATACGCTGATAACGACCGCGTCCTTGATAGCGGTTTTTGCGGCGGCGGGCTCCTTGACCCTGCCGTCCTTTTGTATAATGCTCTGACATATAATTATTTCGAGTAAGTTGTCGTCACTCGACAAGCTAGCGACGACGCGTGAGCGATTGAGTTGATGGTTTTCACACCCATCAACCCATCTGGCGCAATGATACTAGGTTCTAAAGAGTTGGCAAGCTTAAAATTTTTTTTCTCACCTCTATTTTGAGCTTCTTTTAAATCAGCAATAGAATTTTCAAGCTACCCCTCCCCATTACACCGCACCGCGCGACGGCGTATCTACACACTCACAGCGTCAGCTAGTGTACTGGAGGAAGCTAGCAGCACAAGAGCAGATCGAGAGCTTCTTGTCAAGGTCTAGGCGTGCGAATTTTGCGATAGTAATCAGCGATACGACACCCATTTTACGCACGTCGCGACTGATTCTAAATCATTTAGCTACCAGCTAGAAAACACGTCATCATTAGAAAGAATTTTTAAGGCATTGAGAAATTCTCATTGACATTCCGAGTGTATTAATGTGTACTAGAAATTGTACGAAGTGTACTGACTGATGGAAAAGGATAAAAAAGAGGGCTCGCCAGAATTCGTTCTGCAGTTCACGGGCACAGTGACCCACAAACTCGACCCAAAGAGTAGGGTCGCGATTCCTGCTATCTGGAGGGATGAGAATCTCTCGCGCCTCATGTTCTTCTTCGCCGAAGAAAAGCAATACACCATCGTCAAATGCTTCACCCTAGAAAGTCTGCGCAAGCACCTCGACAAAAAAGCCAAGGCAGCCAAGGAGCAGGACTTCTCCGAAGATGAAATCGAAGAGTACATCGAGTCCATCATCGGCAACTGCATGAATGCCGACCTCAACACACAGGGCAAGGTCGTCATCCCCAAGCAGATCCTCGAGCGACTCGATCTCACCGACAGCATCTCGCTAGTCGGTGTCGGTGCCTACTTCAAGCTCTGGAACCCCGAGCAGCTCAAAGCCGTGGAGAAAACCACCTCTGAAAAGCGCAAAAAGCTCAACGCCATCTTCCAGATCGGCTAAATCACAGCCCTCCCCCCTCCTTTTTTTTCTCCAACTTACTCCATCCCCCCCCCCTTTTTTTCTTTTCATCGCCAACCAGACAATCACATCAGACAACAAATCAAACCATGCGAGAGAGTTTTTAAGATAATCACATCTGAGCCTCACTCACGACCAACGACACTCCAGCCATGACAGCCCCACGTCACACCTGGAGCGCACCCCGTTCACCCGAGACCACCGCCTACCGCGTCTTTCTCTGGGAGCAGGGTCAGCTCCCAGACCATCTCCTGCAGCAGTGGCAGCAGGAGCGCAAGAGCCTACTCCAGAGCATGACTGATGCTGGGGTCAAGGGCGCGCGCGGTCTGCTCCGCAGCTCCGAGCAGCAGCTCACGGAGCTCAACGAGCAGCTCATCGAGACGCCCTTATTGACACACGAGGGCGACCGCTGCCTCGCTACGCGCGTGGGCGAGCAGGTAGCACGCCTGCACGACGCGACCGGGCTGCTCGGCTACGAGCTCTGCGGCGACGCGCTCATCCTGCTGCTCGAGTTGCAGGCAGAGAGCTCGCTGCCCGAGCTCATAGCTCACTGCGCTGGGCGTCTCACGAGTACACACGCCATTGTCTGGTGCCCTGCTCCTCTCATCAGCGCGCTGAGCGCCGAGCAGGCCTACGAGCTCCAGCAGCAGCTGGCTTGCACTGGCACCCCCAGCGACGACGTCGCGGAGGAAAGCTCGCCATGGCAGCAGCTCGCTGAGAGCTTCCAGCACTTCACCGTCCTCGCCGAGGAGGCCAGCAGTGCCTTGCTCGCCGCTCCGGGGAAAGTCCTCGTCGACGCCACCCTCGGCGGCGGTGGACACACCGCACGACTCCTCGCCGCTGGCGCAGAGGTCATCGGCATCGACCAAGACCCCGTCGCCCGTCACGCAGCCCGCACACGCCTCGCGAGCTACGGCGAGCAGCTCCGTATCCTCTCGGGGAACTTTCGCGAGATCCGTGATCTGCTCAGCGCGGAGAGCATCGCGAGCGTGGATGGCATCCTCGCTGACATCGGCATCTCGTCGCCACAGGTCGACTGCGCCGAGCGCGGCTTCTCCTTCATGCACGACGGGCCGCTGGACATGCGCATGAATCCCGAGGCACCCTACAGTGCTGCCGACCTCATCGCACAGCAGAGCGAGCAGGCCATCGCCGACATCCTCTGGCAGTACGGCGAGGAGCGCGCCAGCCGCCCCATCGCACGCCGCATCGTACGCGAGCGCGCCATCACGCCCATCACCACCACGAGTCAGCTGGCGAGCATCATCGCCTCTGTGCTCCCGCGCAAGGGCAAGCAGCACCCCGCCACGCGCAGCTTTCAGGCTCTACGCATCGCCGTCAACGACGAGCTGGGAGCCCTCCATGCTCTACTCGAGCAGGGCATCCAGTGCCTCGCCCCCGGTGGACGCATGGCTATCATCACCTTCCACAGCCTCGAGGATCGCGCCGTCAAGCGCTTCTTCGAGCGCATCACCAAGCCAGAAATCGACCGCCGCGAGTGGCCAGCCCCGCGTCCCAACCCCGACTACTGCGCACGCCTCATCACCCGCAAGCCCCTCATCGCAGGCGAGCAAGAACTCTCCCTCAACTCACGCTCCCGCAGCGCCAAGCTGCGCGTCATCGAGAAGCTCGCCGCCACCTCTGCCTCCTAAGCCCCCCCCCCGGCGGGGGGGGCCGCCCGCCGGGGGGGGGCCGGCGGCCCGCCGG
>CAYJLP010000121.1:3568-8038 GCA_964371115.1 uncultured Akkermansia sp.
CCCCCCCCCCTCATCTCTCCGCCCCACACCATGTCTGCACACTCTCCCATCATCAACAAGCGCCACCGCCTCAGCCTCGGCTTCTGCATCTGGCTCATCCTCACGGCCAGCGTCATCGCCGTCGGAGGCGTCGACTACGCACTCGTCACCAACGAACACGCCACCATCAAGACAGAGATCGAGAAGCTCCGCCGCGCCACCGCGGACTCCCGCATGACGGCGAATGACTACAAGGGCAAATCCTCGCTACTCACCGACCGCTGGGCACTCCGCGACCGCCTCAGCCAGAGCGACACCAATCTGAGTCCCATCCAGCGCGAGCAGATCGAGACCATGGAGAGCGATCTCTACCTGCCACTCGACGCGGGCATCCTGCCAGACCAGCAGCTCACCCTCAGCAAAACGCGCCGCGGCAGCACCCAATCCCAATAGAGCACCTCCTCCCCACCCTCACGCATGAGACGACAGGTGAATACCAATATACGCTTTATGATCCTAGGCGGCGGCGTTCTGCTCGCGGCCTGGGCGACAGCGTACCAATTGGTCGCGCTCCAGCTCAACTCCCAGCGTGAGAACAGCCGCGTCACCGGAGAGGTATCCGTGCGCACCGAGCGCCTCCACGCCCCGCGGGGGCTCATCATGGATCGCAACAACGTCATCCTGACCAACAACATCCAGAGCTGCTCGCTCATCGCTGACCGCTACCACCTGCGCACCCTCCCCCTCGTCCTCAATGGCCTGAGCTACAATCAGGCCATCCACGACCCCCAATGGACACAGGCGAATGAAGACGAGCGAGACGCCATCCTCAAGTTCTACAAACGCCGCCTCGACAAGCAGGCGCGCCGCAGCATCAGCAAAGAGGAGAAAGAAGCCCTCGCCCGCCAAAAGCGCAGCAGTGCCGACATCCAGAATGCAGAATACGACCCCGCCATCATCGAGCAGTACGTCACGCTCCACGACCAGCTCATCGCCGAGATCACCTATCCCTACGTCAGCCACCTCAGCTATCAAGGAAGCCACCTCGACCCGAAAAAAGGCCTCACGCGCCACATCAGCAAACAAGATATCATCGAAATGATCGCCCAGACGCGAACTCTGTCATACAATGAACAGGCTCGCGCCAAAAATCGTCCAACTGTTACCATCCAGCAACGAATCACACTCGCCAAAGGACTCGACCCCGATCAAGCAGACAAGCTAAACCGCGCGCTCAAGGAAGCCATGATCAGCGGCATCACCGTCGAGACCACCCCCGACCGCAGCTACTCGACCCCCGAGCAGCTCTCGCATGTCGTTGGCTATGTGAATGCGAAGAACGAAGGAATCAACGGCATCGAGCTCTCCTTCAACCACCACCTCGCGGGCGTGACAGGCGTACGCGAATCGCGCACCAACTCGCGCGGCCACATCATCCCCAACGAAGATGACCGCAGCCTGCCCGCCCTACAGGGGCTCAATATCCAGCTCACCATCGACATGCGCATCCAAGCCATCGTCGAGGAGGAGCTCGACCGAGGCCTGCGCCTCTACAAAGCACCGCGTGGCTGTATCATCGTCGTCGCCCCAAAGACAGGCGACATCCTCGCCATGGCGAGCCGCCCCGCCTACGACCTCAATAGCAAAGACATCATCACCGCCAACGGCCGCGTCCCCTACAAGAACAAGCTCGGTCCCAACAACACAGCACTACGTGGAGAATTCCACTACGCCACCCAGGCGCGCTACGAACCTGGCTCCACCTTCAAGGTGATCGCCCTCGCCGCGGCGATGGACAAAGGACTCATCAACATCAACACTCTCATCAACAGCACCCCACTACGCATCCCCGGCGGCGGCACCGTCCGAGATGCGTATAACTATAGACTGCTGCCCGCATGGGGCGTGTTGAAAAAATCCAGCAACCCTGGCACCGTCCGCATCGCCCGCATGGCAGGCTGGAAGCACTTTAGCGAGTACCTCAACCGCTTCGGCGTCACGCGAGGTGCCAGCATCGACCTGCCCAACGGCGGCGGCTGCCTCATCGCCGATGGGGAGAACGCGGTGAACTTCTCACGCCTCGCGTTTGGCTACTCCATCTCCGTCTCACCGCTCCACATGGCCATGGTCTACGCCACCATCGCCAACGACGGCGTGCGCATGAAGCCGCGCCTCATCAACTCCATCACCACGTCAGATGACAAGATCTACGACGACTGCGCCCCCGTGGTCGAAGCCCGCGTCATGAAGGCGAGCACCGCCCGCGCCCTGCGCCAAGGACTCATCAGCGTCACCGAAAACAAGGGCCGCCACGGCCGCGGCACCGCCACACTCGCCGCCATCCCCGGCTTCCACGTCGCGGGCAAGACAGGCACCGCGCGCAAGGTAAAGGAGACAGGCGGCTACCACAGCGACCTCCACACCGTCTCCTTCGCCGGCATGATCCCCGCCACCGCGCCCGAGCTCGTCGTCATGGTCGTCATCGACGAGCCTCAGAGCGATCGCGTCAGCATAGGTGGAGGCCCCGTCGCCGCGCCCATCTTCCGCGAACTCTCACGCCGCCTCATCGAGCTGCTCCACCTCAAGCCCGACGACGAAGACCGCTACAACAAAGACCTCAGAAAACGCCGCCAGCGCATCCCGCTCCGCCGATAGCCCTCTTTTCCTTCCCCCACCCCCACACACACAGCCTCACCCCTCCTTCCCCTTCCCCCACACCTCCCATCATGACTAGCGACACCCTCTTTTCCTGCCTCAGCAAGAGCAGCAGCACTGGCACTGCCCCTGCCGAGATCCTCTCCCTCACCGATGACAGCCGTCAAGTCGGCGTCGGTAGCTGTTTTGTCGCCGTCAAGGGGAGCCGCGTCGACGGACACGACCTCATCGCCTCCGCCATCGAGGCAGGCGCCATCGCCATCGTCGCCGAGAGTGCCCCCAGCCCTCTCGCGCGCGAAAAAGACATCTACTGGGTACAGGTACCCGACAGCCGGCAGGCGAACGGCGAGCTCATCAGCCAGTGGCATGGTGAGCCCAGCCGCCAGCTCGTCATGCTCGGCGTCACCGGTACGAATGGGAAGACCACCATCAGCTACCTCTGCAACCACCTCATGCGCGCTTTATGGAAACGCGCCGGTCTCATCGGCACCATCGTCACCGACGACGGCGAGCGTCGCCAGCGCGCCCAGCAGACCACGCCTGGCAGCCACGAGCTCCAGCAGCTACTCGCCACCATGGTGCAGAATCAGTGCCGCGCGGTCGCCATGGAGGTCTCCTCCCACGCGCTGAGCCAACGACGCACCGCCGGCACGCAATTCAGCGTCGGCATCTTTACGAACCTCACGCAGGACCATCTCGACTACCACGCCGACATGGAGGACTACTATCAGGCCAAAAAGCAGCTCTTCTACGACATGATCGCCGCTGGCACGCGCAAGGCCACCGCCGTCATCAACATCGACGACCCCTACGGCCGCCGCCTCTACGAGGAGCTATCCCCCCTCATGCGCGTGCGCAGCTTCGGCCTCGCTGAGGACGCCGACTACTGCGCCAAGCCCAGCATCGTCTCATTCAAGGGCAGCCAATACGAGCTCCACTATCAGGGCAAGCAGTACCTCGTACGCACGCCGCTCATCGGCGACTTCAACATCTCCAACAGCCTCGCCGCCCTCGCAGGCTGCTGCGCGGCAGGCATCTCACTGCGCGACGCCATCACAGCACTCAGCCACAGCCCACAGGTACCTGGCCGTCTCGAGCTCGTCAGCAGTGTGAACAACGTGCAGAGCTTTGTCGACTACGCCCATACGCCCGACGCCGTGGACAACGTCTGCTCCACCATGCGCGCCCTCTGCCGCGCGGGTCGCCTCATCACCGTCTTCGGCTGCGGCGGCGACCGCGACAAGAGCAAGCGCCCCCTCATGGGAGAGGCCGCCGCACGCTACAGCGACATCTGCATCGTCACCAGTGATAACCCCCGCTCCGAAGACCCCGAGCGCATCATCGACGAGGTCATGCTCGGCATCCCCAAGCCCAAGCAGCAGCGCATCACCGACCGCCTCGAAGCCATCACCACCGCGCTTGAAATGGCACGCCCCGGCGACGCCGTCCTCGTCTGTGGCAAAGGACACGAGGACTACCAAATCTTTGCCACTGAGACCGTCCACTTCACCGACATCGGTGCTATCAAAGGCTACTACCGAGAGAAGAACCCCGACGGCATCAGCACCCCCTCACGCAAGCCCCGAGACGGTGATGACCGTCCCCCTCGCCGCGATGGAGACGACCGTCCTCCCCGCCGCAACTGGGAAGATCGCGGAGAGCGCCCACGCCGTGACGGAGACGACCGCCCACCCCGCCGCAACTGGGAAGATCGCGGAGAGCGCCCACGCCGTGACGGAGACGAGCGCCCACCCCGCCGCAACTGGGAAGAGCGCGGTGATCGCCCACGCCGTGACGGAGACGAGCGCCCACCCCGCCGCAACTGGGAAGAGCGCG
>CAYJLP010000122.1:0-6083 GCA_964371115.1 uncultured Akkermansia sp.
GCCCCCAGACGGCCACCAAAGGAGTTGAACTCCTCTGGACACCACTTGATGTGTCGCTGCCACGTCACTCACCCCCGCCTCCCAAGCACGAGAGCCCGATTCACCGAATCGAGCCCCCGCTTGAGTTACTTCATTCTTGCGTCTGCGATCACTCAGTTCTTCAGAGCTTCCTTCGCAGGTCCAAAGTAGAAACGCGCGATTTTCGCCAGATCAGAGTCATCGATCTTCGTATCGCTGAACTGCATCGCCATGAATGCCAGCGTCGCCGCCTCACGGAAGTTCACCGGCGCTTTCTTCCACGCTGATTCCTTCATATCCACGTTGAGCCCGATTTCCACCAGATACTCATGCGACTCCTTCAGGCTCCACAGCAGCTTCGCCGCCTCCACCATCGCAGCAGTCGTGAACTCACGATTCGCTCCATGCTGGCTGACGATGAACTCACAGAGCATGTCCACCGCATCAATCGCCTTCTCCGCATCCGCTCCACTGAGGTCAGATTTCTTCACCGCATCTACTGGCAGCTGCGCGATGAGCGCGCGCGCCTGCGCATAGCGGGCAAAGCCGTAGAACTCCAGATCAAGCTGCTTGACGACTTTCTTGTCTGCCAGATATTGAGCGATCTTGCCCCCCAGCTCCGCGCCCTTTGCCGCATCAGTCGCTCCCGCGATCTCGCCCATGAGGAAGGCGACACGCATGAGCTGCTTCTTGCGATCGGAGTTCGCCGCCGACTTCGGATAGCTGCCAACAAGGCTCTTCACCCCCGCCCAGTCTTGCAGACGGATAGCCGCGAGCAGCTCATAGTAGGCCGCCTGCGCCGAGGGGTTGTTCGGCAGTCCCAGCGTGCTGGTGTACTTGCGCTTCACGCTCGAGAGTGTGGTGCGCGCTTTCTTCAGATCACCCGCACGATAGGCGGTGATACCCGCGACGAGATCAGCAGGTGATTCGATCATGAAGAGGCGACAGTCCTTGAGCTTCGCCTGCCCTACACGCCCCGAGTGCGTGTAGGTGAAACCAGTGCTGCCATTGGCCTTGTTGAGCTCAACGCGCGCCGCGCCACCCGTCTTGAGCTGCACGAGGGCGTTGAGTTTCGCTGCGGGAGCCTCGGTCTGTCCGAGCGCGAGTCCACTGAGGCCAATCAGGCCGAGGGTGAGTGATTTTACTAAGTTCATATATCTATAGATCGTTTAGGTATTTATTACTTGCTGCTATTGATACTGCGCTCGAATTCTTTCGTGGCGCGGTCTTCGTTCTGTACGGAGCTTTCCGAGCCATACTCGCCCGTGATGCGCGCGACTTCGCGGTACTTGTCTCGGTCGGCGGGTGTCATCTTGCTCTCGATGCCCGTTTTCTCAACCCAGCTCACATAGTCCTGCCCAGCCTTCCATGCGACCCAGCGGTCAGAGGGCTTGTAGTTGCCCTTCATACGGTCACCCGAGGAGGGGTTGTTGCGCTTCCAGAGGATTCCCATCTGGGCGACGGTGGCGGGAGCGGAGTAGCTGACGCGGGAGCGGCCTTGGATGGAGAGGTTCATGTAGGTGATAATAGCGTTCTGGTCATGACCAGCCTTCGCATAGGCCTCACCGAGGAGCATGAGCATATCGGCGCGCTCGTCGTTGTTGACAGCAGACTGTGCGTATTCCTTGCCCGAGTTGATGGCGGCTTCGTAGTCTCCCTGCGCCATCTGGACGCGTGCAAGTCCAACGAGGGCTCCGGGGCTGATCTCGCTATCCTGCATGGCGACGACTTGCTCATAGAGAGCCTTCGCCCCTTCTCGTACCTTGGCGTCGGTGGCCAGCGCGAGGGCATTTGCCTTGCCCAGCATGGCTGCCGCACGCATGGAGGGATCTTCTCCATTGATGGCGCGGTCAAAGTAGCCGACGGCGGACGCGCGGTCGCTCTGGCGTGACTCAGGCAGGGCGCGGACGTAGTTGACGAGGTAGTTGCCCATCTCGACGCTGCCGTAGGGCGAGAGGTCGGCGGGCTTGTACTCGCGCAGCATCTCGCGGAAGGACTTGGAGATCTCCTCCTGCTGGGCTGAGAGGGCGGCGGTGTCATCAGCGGAGATACCGTCTAGCTGTGCCTGCATGAGACCAATGGCGCTGATGTCGATGATGGCGCGCATGGCCTTGTCGTCCGCAGCGATGCCGGGGAAGTCACGGTGGAAGGCGAGCTGCTGCTCGTAGCTGAGCGGCTTGCCCTTCGCCTTCATGGTCTCAAAGTAGAGCTCCACGTAGCTGGGGAAGGTGTTCTGCAGATCAGTATTGGTCTTGCCTGCCTTCTTGCTCTGGGCGGCTTCGCGGGCGATGAGCTTCTTCATGCGGTCAGACGCGGCGGTGATAGCAGCATCGTCACCGCCCTGTGTGGCTTTCTTGAAGCTGAGGTAGCCCATGACGAGGGCGTAGGGATCACCAGGCTGGTCAGCCTTCTCCCAGAAGCTATCAATGTAGCCTTGGATGCGCTTGGGCGCATCCTCGGGCTTCTCCTTGGGCATGGGGATCTCATGTGCATAGGAAGCGAGCCAGTAGTAGGCATTCGACGCGAATCCCTTGCCCGCTGGTGTGCCAAGCGCGAGGCCAGACTTCGCGGCGGTCTCGAGCAGCTTGATGCCTTCGGCCTTGCGCTTCTCGTCCTCGCCGTTGATGAGGATGTTGCCCGAGAGCAGGGCAGCGATGGGGGCGAGGCTGTGTTCAGGCCAGTGCTTGGTGATGACTTGGGCGTGTTCGTAGGCTTTTTCCAGATCCTTCGCGCGTTCTTCACCTTCCTTGTATCCGGCGCGCTTCGCATAGGAGTCGATGGCGTTGAAGTAGACGAAGGCGGCCATGCCACCATGCTGTGCGAGGTCGAATGAGGGGTACTTCTTGATGTAGTCACCCGCCAGCTCGATGGCGCGGTCGTAGTGCTTGCTATCGGCAGCTCCGAGCTTGTTGTAGGCGTCCATGACGTAGAAGAGTGCTGCGGTCTCGTAGATGGCGTCGAGCTTGCCACCGGAGAACTCAGCGGCGAGGAAAGGCTCACCGTACTTCACGATGTCGTCATAGCGCTGGAGCTTGAAGAGTGCCGAGAGGCGGAAGAAGAGCGCGTTGGTATAGTTGATGTCGTCTTTCTTGTCCGCAAAGGCGCGCTCGAGCTCCTCGGCTGTGGCGATGGTGCCTTCGTAGTCGCCTTCCTTGAGCTGGCGCTGCGCGCGTCCGAGGGCGATGGCGGTCTCGTCATCCTTGGTGATGCCGCCGCTGGAGCTGTTGCTGAGGATCTTCTCGATGGCAGAGCCTTCACTGGTCTCGCCGAGCTGATTGTGCAGGCTCATGAGCTGGAGGAGGTTCTTGTCGTTGTAGGAGACGATCTTGCCCTTATCACGGGTGGAGTAGTTCGGATACTTGTCCGTGACGACCTTGAAGGAGGCCTTGGAGAGGCGGCGAGATTGGAAACTATTGGCAATCTGGGCATTGACGAGCAGGGTCATGGACTCCAGTGTCATGTTGTCTCGCTGGAAGCCCTGGAACATCTCATGTACCTTTGTCTGGTGCGCAGGGATGTAGCTCGCGCTCCACGCGGCATCGGGGATGCTCTTGGACGTCGTGCGGGCGAGGTACTTGGTCTGCTCGCCTAGCTCGTCGAGGGCGAGCTGGGTGTCAGGCAGCAGGGAAAAGAGTGCGAGCGCGCTGCGGGCAGCACCGATGGCCTCCTCATGCTTGCCTGCCTTGACGAGTTCGTTGACCTTGCCAGCGGCGTCGGCTCCCTGCTTGAGGTAGATGCTCGCGTAGCGGCCGCCTCGCAGCACACCGAAGTCAAAGTTCTCAGGGGCGGCGGTGATGATCTTGTCCATCCACGCGATGTACTCGGGCTTGGTCTTGGCGACGTCGGCGATGGTGTTGAGCGCGCCGATGATCATGTCATCGGGCACACGGCTGCGTGATTTGCGCATCGCTTCGAGGTACTTGGTGGCTTGCTCAAAGTTGGGCTCTTTTTGCAGGATGGCGGACTGGAGGAGCAGCAGGCAGATCTGGCTGTCGAGCTTGAGCTTTTTCTCCGCAGGGGAGACGCGACCGGCGCGCAGCATTTCGTAGTACTTTTCGAGCTGCTCGATGGCCTTGGGATAGAGGCTGGGGTCGCCCTTCTTCTTATCATTGCCCGCGGCGAGGCGGTAGGTGTTGTAGCCGCGCTTGAACATGGACATGGTGAAGAAGGGGGTGTAGTCGAGAGCCTTGCCAGGGTTGTTCTTGGCGGCTTCGATCATCTTCTTGTCGCGGAAAGCCTTCGTACTGACGAGCTTGTCATAGGCTGCCTCAGCGGACTTGTAGTCGCCGCGCGCTTCTTGCACGCGTGCCAGCTCCCAGTAGAAGAAGGGCAGCAGGTACTTGAATTGTGCGCCGAGGCGTGACTTGGGATTCTCGAGGAACTTGATGGTGTCGGTGCAGAGCTTGAGCGCCTGATCATTCTGTCCAGCATTGAGCAGCTGGCCGATCTGGGCGTAGTTTCTCGTGGGGTTCATCGCCATACTGAGCTCAGGAGCCACGATGGCACTGAGGGCGATGAGCGAGAGGGCGGTCTTGATGCTATTCATAATATAAATGTGATCTAAATATGATAAAAAGGAAGAGGAGGAAGGAGGAAGTCTAGCGGCAGCGCGACGCGTCCGCGAGGCGACAGAGAGCTAGGTATAGGGGGGAGCGGGGGGACGAAAAAAAGGGGCAGAGGGTGCGTGAGAGCTTGGCAACTACTCGACTACACGCTCTGCCCCCTATTCGCGGTTTGATAATAGAATGTAGCTTACTCGGTGGTGGTGCTCAGACCGACGGAGTTGATCCCTGCCTCAGCGAGGGCGGCCATCACATCGACGATGCGCTGGTGGGGCGTATCAGCGTGTCCCTCGAGAAGGACGATGGGGGGGACATCGGCGGCTGTCGCCTGATCCTTGAGCTGCTTGAGATTGTTCACCAGTGTCTCCATGCGGCGCTGAGCGGCGTACTCGGGTGTACCTGCCTTGAGCTCGGGGCGGAAGGCCTCGCCGACCTGCTGGTCACCATTCCAATGAACGACGCCCTCAGCCGAGACGCTGATCTTGCCAGGGTCGAGGAGGGTCTTCGGAGAGGGCTGTCCAGGGCCTGGGACGGAGATGTCGAGCTTCTTCTCGCTGACGAGTGTTGTTGCGACGAGGAAGTAAATGAGGAGCAGGAAGCAGCAGTCAATCATGGACGACATGTCCATTGCGGGGTCGGCCTGATCTTCTGTCGTGCGTTTTCTGTGTCTTGCCATAGTGGGAGAAAAGTGGGGGAAAAAGGGAGATTAATAAGGTGGAGGGCGAAGGGGGGGGAGGGTAAATGTTTTTACTTCTTCGCAGGCAGGGTGCCAAAGACGATGTTGCTTACACCTGCGGCGGCACCACAGCGGATAGCGGTGGCACTACGCTCCCACGAGGCATTGATGTCTCCGCGCAGGTAGAGGCGTATCTTCGCCTTGTCCATGCCAGAGGCTTCGTAGCGCTCGCGCTCCTTGCGGATGAAGTCGGTGAGGTCTGATTCCTGGGCGGCGGTGTAGGCGGTGGTCTTGCCACCTGCATCAGCACCGCTCCAGCAGACGCCAGCGGTGGGGTAGGCTTCTTGGAAATCCTTGAGCTGATCGGGGGTCATCTTGTCGACGTCTTTGAAGATGTTGATGACGATACAGCCCTTCGCATCCTTGAGATCGGAGGTCGCGGCGGCACTGGGCATGGTGACGTTCTTGTCCTTGGCCACGGTGATTGCGGTGGCGTTGACGACGAAGAAGATCAGCAGCAGGAAGCAGCAGTCAATCATCGGCGACATGTCGACGGTCCCATCGACCTCGTCATTGCCGCGCATGTTCTTCTTTTTTGCCATATATTCTTGTTTCTAAAAAAAGTTGAAAGGGGGGGGCTTCTCTACCTCTCACAAGGCTAGATTTATGTTCGCCTGTTGGGGCGAGCGTGCTGAGAGAAGTACCCTAGGGGGTGAGGGATAAAGCCTGCCCCCCTCGTGCGGAGGTGGAGCAGGCTTTTTTTAAGCATTTATTATTATCGGAGAGCAGAGGGCTCTGTGTCGAAGTTGTGTATAATAATTGTCTAT
>CAYJLP010000122.1:6093-7942 GCA_964371115.1 uncultured Akkermansia sp.
AAGAAGATCAGAAGCAAGAAGCAGCAGTCAATCATGGGCGACATGTCAACGCTTCCGTCGACTTCGTCGCTTCCACGCATGTTCTTCTTTTTTGACATAAAATCTTAGGAGGGGGTGGAGGTGGGGGTGGAATAAAGCCTGCCCCCTCACGTAGAGGCCGAGCAGGCTTTATAAGCATTTATTATTATCGGAAGAGCAGGGGGCTCTAGAGAGGATGCCGCGAGATTATTGCTCGTCTTCGATGTACTGAGGATCTTCACCGAGACCTTCAGGGATACGGGCGAGCTGGGCTTCTGCGTTGATGACGTTGATGGAGGTGTTGACCATTTCGCTGATGGTGTTCACACACTCAGCTTCGCGAGCTTGGGCGACTTTCTTGAGGAAGAAGAAGGCGGGGATCGCGATGATGGAGACGATCAGACCCCAGAAGGTGGTGAGAAGTGCCACGGAGATAGAGCCAGCGAGCTCGGTGGGGTCAGCCTGACCTGTGTCAGCGAGCACGGCGAAGGCACCGATCATACCCTGCACCGTACCGAAGAGACCGATGGAGGGGGCGATCTGACCGATGAGGGCGAGCATGTCGATGTACTTCATCGTGTGGGTGCGCTCATTGGTGGTGAAGTCAGCGATGGAGTCCTCGATGGAGTCTTTGCCAAGATCCTCGGGGCGATTCGCATCAATGTTGGGAAGGGCGTAGGCGACGAGGCGACCGAGGTAGGTGGGGCTCTCTGTCGCGAGGTGGATAGCAGACTGCACACGGCACTCGGACATCAGGCCGATGAGCTCGAGGCGCATGGGCTCGGGGCAGAAGCGCTCGCGCTTCAGCGCCATGAGACAGAAGACGACGAGGAAGAGCGTAATGGCAAAGAGGATGACCAGAGGAATCATGGTCCAACCACCATCGGTGACCCACTTCTCAAGCATGGTCTTTTGTTTAGCACCGCCTTCTGCAGCCTGAGCGGTCGCGGCGAGAGAGTATACAGCAGGAATCGCAAGGACTGCCGCACGGATAAATGAACGTGTGAGTGTTGCTTTCATAATAATAAAATGTTCTAAACGAGCAAAATTGCTTTGACTATTTAAGCAGATTTTCGCGTGATGGCAAGAAAGATCTGCCGAATCGTAAAAAAAAGTATTGCAAGTTACCAATACGGAACTATCATAACAGGCACAAACTTCAATAATTGACGACGAGCAAGGAGTCGTCGCAATGCTCATTTCACTCTATCTAATTATTTCTCATGACTCGCTCTCAACGCGCCCTAGCTATTCACAAAGAGCTGCGATGCGCCTACCCTGCCCCGCAGGTGCCGCTCGATCACAGCGATGCCTTCACGCTACTCGTCGCCGTCGCGCTCTCGGCGCAGTGTACGGACAAGCGGGTGAATCTTGTCACGCCAGCTCTCTTCGCACAGGCGCCGGATGCGGCGAGCATGGCGCAGCAGGATCCCGCCATGCTCGCAGAGATGATCAAGACCTGTGGTCTGGCGAAGGGGAAGGCGGCGCGGCTGGTGGCGATGAGTCAGCAGCTCGTGGAGCGGCATGGCGGGGAGGTACCGGAGAACTTCGCCGATCTGGAGGCGCTGCCGGGGGTGGGGCACAAGACGGCGTCGGTGGTGATGTATCAGGCGTTTGGCCATCCTGCATTCCCCGTGGACACGCATATCTATCGACTGGCGCGGCGCTGGAAGCTGAGTCGCGCGACTACGGTGGAGGCGGTGGAGGCGGATCTGAAGAAGTGCTTTGCGCGGGCGGATTGGGGCTTCTTGCATCTGGCGATGGTGCTCTGGGGGCGTGTGAGATGGTGCCCTTTTCCTGACAAGCAACTAGCAAGATTAAACTGGAAGAA
>CAYJLP010000123.1:0-7912 GCA_964371115.1 uncultured Akkermansia sp.
TTCATAACTACTATGAACAATATCCTTATGCACGCTTCCAACTTGTTAGAGTAATAGAGTTGCAGAGATCACATTTTCATGTTATACAATTAATACTTGATACTTTTACCATAGAATAGATTTACATCACATAAAAAAATCACATGTAGAATCTATCTCAATTTAGCCAATTTCACACGTTTCACAAAAAGAAAATTTTGAATTGCTGAACTAAGATAGCAAAAACTAGATAATTGAACCCACCTATACTGAATTTTAATACTAATCTATCATATTTTATGAAAAACACCACCCTCCTCGCGCTGAGCCTGAGTGCTCTCATTCTGACCTCTAGCTCAGGCACATGCTGGGCAGATGGCGCGACACGACTAGCCGGATCTAATGAATCCATTAACCCAGGTCAGAGTAAGCTCATCACGGCGATGACTGACTACTACGAGCTCT
This sequence comes from uncultured Akkermansia sp., assembly GCA_964371115.1. Classification (GTDB taxonomy): domain Bacteria; phylum Verrucomicrobiota; class Verrucomicrobiia; order Verrucomicrobiales; family Akkermansiaceae; genus Akkermansia. The sequence goes on from CAYJLP010000123.1 coordinate 445, forward strand.
GCATCATGGAAGAGGATTACAGGCGCTTCAAAACCTTTGGGATGACGAAGGAAAATGCGAGACAGATGATCTTCGACCTCATCAGCCGTGAGCATGGGCGCGGAGTGAATGATAGGGAATTCGAGCATGGTACCGCTTGGGCTCCTCTGAGCATCGCGATGTGGTGCGGTGATGCCGAGATGGTGGAGCATCTCATTATGAATGGGGCATATCCAGTGGATTCATTCATCGAAGGCACGCCCAGTAGACAGGTGAAAGAAGGTGCTAAGATTACTAGTGCTGATAGACAGGCGGCCATAGATACGTACAGGCGATTGCAGAAAGAATGGGTTCAGCACGCAAGGCGCACATGGGGCTACGCCCCCTATCAGTACGCTAACGGCGAACTGAAATCTATTCAAGGCCACGGCGAAGAGCTGCCGCCCTTTGTCGATCACATTCAGGCAATGATAATGAGCGATGAAGAAGCAAAGGAAGAAGACGTTTATAAGATTAGCAATCGGGCTGAGTTACTCTCACACGCTTGCCGCGCACCTATGGATCAGATAACGATGAAGGTCTACGAGTACATGGGTGTCGACACGCATTTTGTCACGCCACTCGGCTTCGCGGTGCGTGCTGGAGATAAGGATCTCGCAGAGATTCTTTGCCAGAGACTGCTCTCCGCAGGTCAGAAGCTACAGTTGGGCGATTATTATACATCAGAAGAGCTAGAACTTAGTCAGGATGAGAAGGTGAGCGCGGCCTTTCGGATCGTGAAAAAGGCACAGATGACTCCGAGGAACGCGAAGCTAACAAAGACGGATCTGAAAAGCCCCCTCTCCCTCAGTCCCGAGGCTGTACTCATACGTTTTCTCATCACCTGCCCCGAGGCGAATGTGGGCTTCGTACGCATACTGGAGAGGAATGTAGAGATAGTCGTAGAGAATCGCGAGGACAGCCCCAATAGCCGCCTCTATGGTCGCCTCTATGGCAGTTATCGGTCTCTGCGTAAGTTTGAGCTACTTCATCCCTGCCATGGGGAGTTCAAGAAAGGAGATCGCTTCTCGCATGATAGCTACATGAGGGAATTAATCTACCGCCCTAGCTACACGGGCGAGCTGCGCAGTGGAATCAGCGAACAGGGCGAGATAGCCCTAGCAATGATAGACACGACATTTCGAAAAGGAAAATTTATCGATGTACCCATACTCCTGAAAGTGAAAGAGTATCAGACGGAACTCAAGAAGCTTAAGCCACTCTACCCCGATCTCATCCCCGATTTTGCAGTGGACATAGAGCCACCACCCACTGAGCCAGTAAAAGGCGAATGATGACACCACCGAAATAAAGCGATCAGCTGCTAAATCACGCTTATTTGCGGCGTTTAGGCTTGCATAGCGAGCTATGCAGGCCCAAAAAGCCGCCAATTCTCGCCAAAATGCGGCAAAAGACGTGCTATGGCGCTCGTTTTCGAAATCTGCAATTTCTGAAAACTAATTTTGCAAGGTCTCCATCATGTAAAGGGATATGCATAAAACTCAAAGGAAGTCTGCGTTTTTCCTTTGCTTCCATGCTGAGGGGAGCGGTGCAGCTGCTGGGACCTTGTAGCGCTCAATCATGAGGCGTCCGTCGCGCTCGCGTATGAGGGTGAGCGGGTGCATCGTGATGTATTCTCCGTCTACCTTGCCGATGAAAGAGGGAGCTGTACTGGAACTACTCGCAAGGATGTTCTTTTCCTTGTGATAGAGCAGTTTTTCGTCTGTCGCTAGCTGCTTGCCTAGATCTAGCCTGAGCGCCAGCTGCTCGTCTGTGAGCGTGTCTGGCTGTGCTTCTAGCAGCGCGATGAGCGCAGGCAGGGTGGAGCTTTTGCCGCTTTTGTCAGCTGCGTCTTCTTCTGCGGACGTGGTATTGAGGAAGAACTCTTGCGCGTCTACACCGTAGGGCTTGCTTGCTTCGCAGGCTCGCTCGATGAGTGAGTGGTCCTCGTCGCTCATGGGGGAAAGAGGAGACAGGTCTCGGGCGCGTAGCTCAGCGATGTAGGCATCTCTGCGCGTGATTTTTTCTCCTGATTTGTTGAGCATCTGTGCCATTTCCAAGGGGGAGAGTCCCGATATCTGGACGTGACGCGAGAGAGTCTCATGCACCATGGGGGCTGACACCACTCCGCCTCGTACGCGTATGGTGAGGCAATCGATGCCCATACGCATATTGGCGGTGAGCGCTTTCATACGCTCGCCGCCTTGTTCCGTGAGCAAGATGGCGGCCGCCCCATGAGATCGGTCGCGTTGTGCCTCCGCGATGTCTTCTGAGCTGACGTAGAGTCCACGCGCCCGCAGGACCTCAGGCTTGGTCACGATGAAGTAGTCGATCACAGGCTTGCCCTCGGCATCGAGGAGCGCTTTGCCTGTCTTTGCGTCGCGCGGGGTGAAGGGGACGATGAGGTAGTCGCTCCATGCAGCGGAGTCAGGGAGTGTGGGGACACCTTTCGCATCACGGGGGAAGGTGTCGACGAGAGCGTCACTCTGGGGGTGCACGGGCAAGAAGTCAAAGAGGGGAGCTTCGCCCTGGCTCAGAGAGGAGAGCAGCAGCGCGAGGGGGGCTGAGAGGAGTTTTTTTTTCATTTTGTTCGTTTCGGGTTGTGTAGGGAATACAGGAGGATGAAGATGACTGATACTGCGTTCGTAAAGAGTATCAGAGGATAGATGAGAGCCCCCTGCGCATCGGAATGAGAGCGGGCGCTGAGCCATGACGCATAGATCAGGCACAGCACGATGTAGGCTAATAGCCCGAGGGGGAACGAGAGCCACAGCCAGCGAAAGGCGGGGAAACGCAGCCGCCAGAGCCAGCTGGCGATCAGGATGAGCAAGATGAGGTAGCTGGGGTAGAAGTAGGGGAGCCACTCATCTATCCAGAGGCGTATCTGCGCAAGAGGCTTGCCAGCAGCCTGCCTCCAGCGCATCGTGGAGATGATGTCATCGGGAGCGTCGGGCGCGCGGTAGACGGGGAGCTGCCCCGTATTGAGACGCGGGTAAAAGAGCAGCTTGCCGCCCGCCTCGTCATGGAAGAAGCAGAGGACGGTGTTCTCACTATTGATGCCGTACCCGTCGCTATCCTTGGAAAAACTCCACGCGCTGCGGCTGCGCCAGTAGCTGGCAGCACTCCCATGCCCTGCCTCGTTGCGAATGGCGAGATCGGTGGCATCGGGCTGCATGGGCTCGAGCTTGAACTGCTGCTGGCACCACTCCCACCAGAGCGACTGGGGGAGGATCGTGTAGGTCTGCGAGATGACGAGCTGCGGATGCTGCGCAGGTCGAGCGCGGCAAGCGAGCATGCCCATGCCCTGCATGTAGTCCCAGTAGCGGGTATCAGTCTCGGGATTGCGCCCATCTTGGGTCGCGTTATGGACAAGGAGAAAGCCAAGGATGCCTAATGTCACAAGCAGGAGTGTTAGGATGAGGCGCGTGGCGTTCTTCATTCCATCATCTTAGCATAAGAATCTCAGGTGTCAAGTATGGATGTCTGCGACATTTTTGTAACTTAGCATTCCCTTTTTCCCTGTCTCGGTGTATACTGGCGCGCGTATTTCGCCTTACAAAAAATATAATTTATTCATATGACTCTTGCTATTTTAGCCCTCGTCTTGGGGATTCTCGTGCTGGTCTGGAGTGCCGATCGCTTTGTCGTCGGTGCTGCTGCGACGGCGCATCACCTCGGTATGAAGCCCCTGCTTGTCGGCATGCTTGTTGTCGGCTTCGGTACTTCTGCTCCCGAGATGTTGGTGTCGGCTCTCGCGGCGATTGACGGGCGACCGGGGATTGCCTTGGGGAATGCCTTTGGCTCCAATATTGCCAATATTGGTTTGATCTTGGGCGTGACCGCTCTCGTCAGCCCTATTTTCGTGCAGTCAAAGCTGATCCGTAGTGAGCTGCCGGTGCTGCTGCTCATCACGCTGGCGGTCTCTGCTCTCATTGTCACCTTTGCAGGAGTGCCGCTGCTGGTGGCACTAGTCTTGTTGCTGGGCTTTGCCACCTTTATTTTCTGGTCGCTGATGCAGGCAAAGTCGAAGAAAGATCCCGTCGTGGCGCAAGTCATGGAGAGCAACATTCCTCCGCTCTCTATGGGTAAGGGGCTGTTTTGGCTGATCGTCGGTCTCGTGCTCCTCCTCCTCAGCTCGCGCTCCCTCATCTACGGTGCCGTCGAGATCGCCCGGACACTCGGGATGAGTGAGGTGATGATAGGGCTGACGATTGTGGCGGTGGGTACCTCCCTGCCTGAGCTCGCCTCCTCTATCTCTGCGGCGCGCAAGGGGGAGCATGATATTGCCCTTGGGAATGTGATAGGGTCGAATATTTTTAATATTCTAGCCGTGATTGGTATTGCTGGCAGCATCGCTCCATTCAGCATGCCTCGCGAGGTCTTGCTGCGTGATTCCTCCGTGATGTTTGCCTTGACGATCGTTCTTTATTGGCTGTGCCGCAACAGGGCGGATGAGCGTGGGGGGAGTATCACGCGCTTTGAGGGCTCTATCCTCTTGCTGGGCTACCTCGGCTACACGGGCTATTTGATTTATGAGATGCTTCGCTAGGTGCCTCTCAACAGAATCAATAAAAAATCCCCCGCTTCCTTGGAGGCGGGGGATTTTTTTGTTGTTGATGGGAGAGCGGGCTTAGAAACTGAGGCGGTAGCCTAGCGTGCCGTGGGTGCTCTGCTGATCCTGACGCAGCTCGACGCCGCCATCGAGGAAGATGGCTCCCTGCTCCCCGACGGGGATGCTGATGCCGACTCCGAGCTCGACGCCAAAGGCGCCCGCATCCGTGCCACGGACGGTGGAGCTACCCGCGACATTCTGGAAGGCGACGCGAGCGGTCTGCTCACGGTTGCCCGCGTCGACCTTGAACAGCGCGCGTGCGCCGAACTGGACGCCCGAGCTGCTCTCATGCTGCATGCATGCCCCTAGGCCAAAGGTGGCGTAGGTGTTGTCCATCTCGCCGACGTGGAGTGCGGCATCACTGCCTGACTCGGTGTAGCTATCGAGGCTGCCATGGATGAGGGCGGCGTTGAAGATAGGCGTGAGCGTCAGGCTGTCATTGACCTGCATCTCATAGCCCAGCTCGTACATGACGCCCACGCTGTAGCCGGTGGTGTCGCCTGTCGTGCTATAGCCGCCATTCGCGAGGCTAACGTGACGATCGAGGCTGCCGTCATGCAGAGCGACGCTGACGACACCCTGATGGATCCACGCGCCGCGCTTGTGCTGGGCGGCGGCACTGAGGTAGTAGCTATCGAGGCTGCCTTCTGCGCCGTCGAGGGGCTGGCGATTGAGATCGCCATAGAGGGCGGTGAATCCGATGCTTACGCTGGTGTTCTCCGCGATGCCGTAGTCAGCACCCACTGAGCCGCCCCAGCTGCGCAGGCTGTGCCCCGCTGCGGTGCCGTCCTCGCCGAGGTCATTGTACTCGCCCTCGGCGGTGATCCAGAAGCTGCCCTTGCCCACCTCAGCGATACCACCCATGCGGCTGCGCATGCGGCGCAGCTGGGACTCCTGACTGCTCGTCATCGCCGAGCCGAGGCTCGTGACGCCTGCGCCCGCAGCGGCGGCCATGAGGGCATCGGCTGCCCCTGTCTGTCCTGCGGTGTAGAGCGCGTAGACCTCGTCGAGCACCTTGTTGAGATCCTGCCCCAAGCCTGTGCTCTGGGCATCGGCATGATTGAGGAGCAGACCGCCCGCGATGCCGTTGGGACTGAGGCCAAAGGATTCATAACCACCCGATGAGGAGAGGCTGCCAACGAGGGTGTAGGAGAGTCCATCCGTGCCTTTTTCGAGGTAATAGCCCGACTCGGCGAGGGTCTCACCATTGATAGACAGGATGGCGGAGAGATGGTCATAGCTGATGATATTCATATCGGACTTGTCGTGGGTGAAGAGCGTCCAGCGGAAGCTTCCCGAGGGGCGCGTCTGGTTGATGGTGAGCTCGACGAGATCGTCAGCCTCGAGGAAGAGGCGACCACCTAGGGTGGAATTGACCGAGCCGCCCTGGGAGGAGGTACCTGCTACCGTGTAGCTCATCGTCAGGTGCTCTGTGCGGAATAGGGCATCGTTGGTCACCTCTCCGATGACATTGGTCGTGCCCACACCGTCGATATCCACATTGAGCGTGCCGCCTGTGAGGGTGAGCTCGCCATCTTGCGTGATGATGTTGTTGTTGTCCCCGAGATAGTCTGCCTTGGTGATGGCGTGCCCACCAGAGTAGATACTGAGCATGGAGTCGACAAGCAGAGCCTCGGAGGCGGCGACTTGATGCGTCGTGCCTGCGATCTCATAGCTGCCACCTGCGTAGCTGCCCAGCTCTAGGATGCCCGCCGACACCGTGATATTCTGATCGCGCACCTCGTTGTTGATATGGACGGTGGAGAAGGCCGCGCCCTGCGCGTCGATGGCCTCTTTGGCACCATCTAACCCATTGTTGATACTGATTTCATGAGCGTAAGCGACATCATCTTCACCATCAATCACATCATTGATGACGATGCGCTGCTCTCCATAGGCGTTGAGCCTGACGATGCCATCGTTGTAGATGCCGCTCGAGCTAGTCACGCCATTGACGGTGGCGGTGTTGCCCGTTATCTCGATGCTATCGCTCAGGGCAAGTAGACCAGCACTAGCGCCGGTAGTGTTGTAGATGGCACCACCATTGGCTGTGCCGCCTATATCGAACTGAGTAGAGGCCGAGTTGCCGATGAAGTCCCCCTGTAGTCGGGCAATAATGCTATGATTGCTAATCGCGCCTCCATTGGCATTGCTGCGTGTCGTCGCGCTACCTGAGACGGAGTTGCCGATGAAATCGCCTTGCACCTGCTTGAGACTGCCCCAGTTAGCGATTGCTCCACCATTATTAGCACTGTCATTCAAGGACTGACCAGAGGCGCTATTCCCCACAAAATCACCCTCGATTAGCGTTACTGTCCCTACATTGAGTAGAGCTCCACCTAGTGTTGATGCTGCCCCGCCTGCTTTGTCGACAGTAGCTTCGAGTTCATTGCTGATGAAATCAGCTTTGAGTGTGGTGATTGTGTTCACATTGTAAAGCGCACCACCCTGTGCAGAGGCATTGCCCGTGTTCGTGCTTGCAGTCGCCTTGTTCTCAAAAAATACTCCTGTGAGCTCATTAATCTTACCCTCTAGGTGATTGTACAGAGCACCACTCTGGGCATTCGCGGCACCGCTTGTGGCCTTTGCCATCGAGCTATTCTGCGCGTAGATGCCGCGCATCGTCGTGATGTCGCCAGCATTGTGAAGAGCGCCTCCAGTAGAGCTCGCCTGTGTGCCTACCGTTTCTGACTCCACTTTGTTGTTAACAAAGTCACCGATGATGTTTGTGATCTGAGCTGTCGAACTGTCATTCATGATAGCGCCGCCAGAGGCATTAGCCACGACGCCAGAGCTAGAATACACGGTATTGCCCACAAAATCACCTGTGACGGTATC
>CAYJLP010000124.1:0-7826 GCA_964371115.1 uncultured Akkermansia sp.
GACTCGCGACGAGTGACATGAGACCTATCGCGATGAGCGCGATGAGGACCATGAGTACCATGGTGGCGATGATGGCAAAGCCTGAGCGCTTTGCCGGTAGTTTTCTGTGCGTTTTCATGCTGCTTGTTGGGGGAGATCAAAGCTGATACGCACACGACAGGATGCTGACCTAGGGAGAGATGCTGCGGTGCGCGTATCCGTGCACAGCGTGTTGGCGAGACGCCCTCACGCTGGAGTTGATTTTCATGATTGAATTTACACAAACGCGGCAGAAAATCAAGCTAAAATTTGTATACATTGTAGAGAGATTTTCCGAAGTGCGCGGGGGAGCTTTAGATTTCCTTTAAAAAAGTATTTACCTTTAATTTATTTTAAATTCATTCTAAAATAAAAAATACTTGTCATAGTGGCAAAGAATCATATAACACTTGCTAAGAGCCCTGCTCTGGGCTACACTGCTGATGTATTTTTATCCCATGAATAAACTATTTTCACTGATTTCAATTTCTCTTTTATCGCTGTTGGGTGCTTCTGAGCTTCGCGCGCACGCTTTACCCACTGATAGTCTCGTCGAGGCGGCCAAAGACGCGCTTGTGATCTATAAGGATGAGGAGAGCTTCGTGCGCCAAGTCAAGCTGGGGCTCATCGCTCAGTATCAAGTTGCAATTGTGCAACCCAATGGTAGCAATGGCTTGCACCTGCGCGATGGCGCGTCGCCTGTCAACCAAGAGTTCCGCCGTCTCTGGGCGACGCTGCAAGCGGATTTCGCAACGCAGACGAGTTTTCATATGATATGGAAGTTCGGCGGCATTCCCAGCATGGATAGCTATGCGAATGGCTATGAGGTGGACAACTACAGCTATGCGGGGATTTTCACCGCTTATTTCGATCAAAAAATCCCCGCTCTCGAGGGGCTTTCAATGAAGGTGGGCAAGGTGAAAACACTCTTCCTCGATGAATACATCCGTCCGAATATGGCTATCCCCACCGTGGAGCGCTCGCTACTCTATCATCAGAGTCTGATTGAGTCCAACTGGGGCATGGAGTTGCGCTACGCACCTCACACGGGCAGCTATGCCTATGTGCAGCTGCTCGCCAATGACCGCGCCTGCGGCTCCTACGCGCCCAATCATCCCGATATGTATGGCACTGGTGAGGGACTGAAGGGGGAATGGGGTATGGAGGACAAGCTCTTCATGACGGCAGGCGGCAAGTACCGTGTGCTGGAGGGTGAGGACCGCTATCAAGACATCACGCTACAATACACACATGACTTCAACAATGTCTACGACGGACGCCGCCAGTCAGGGGCGAACAACTACGGTATGCGTGTGAAAGACGCGCTGACGGTAGGTCATCAGCTACGAGAGGGCGCCTTTTACCTCGATACGGCTCTGCTGGCGAATCTGGAGCTCCAGAATGCGGACTACACGCGTGGCTCGGGCAAGAGCATAGGCCTGAGCATCATGCCTCGTTATCGCATCGGTAGCTATATTGAGCTGGTAGCGCGCTACGCGGTCATGTCGGGACGCGGTGCGGTGACGCTCGGCGGGGAGCGTTATCTGATGAAGCAGACGACGGCTGACGCACTGGTGGATAGCGCGAACTCCTTCTATGTGGGGGCGAATTTCTATCTCGCGCCAGAGCATCCCGATGGTGCAAAGATTTTGCTCGGGGCTGAGTACCTCACAACGCGCAAGGGTGGGGAGAGTGCATACAATGGCTGGACCTACACGGCGGCTCTGCGTTTCCACTTTTAATCTTGCTTCTTGAGTAAACTATAAAGGGGGCTAAATTCTCGACATTGTAAATAAGAAAATTCACAAAATCGCTTCACGAGGCAGCTTTTGAGTGCTTTTAGGCTGGATATCCCGTCGCTTCTCCCCCACGAGGTGTCGTGGGGGGAGGCTCGATCTCAAATTGACATGCAATTTGTCAGAATTTTCGTCTCAGAGGACACTCTGAGCCATCAATTCGTGAAAATCCAGCTCTACAATCATCTCAAAATCTTACCTCGCGAGAAGACCCCTAAAGGCATCTTTCGGACGAGGAGAGATGCCTTTGTGCTAGGGGAGGGGGATGATCATCAGGGCAGGTGCCACGCGCGGCGGTAGCTCATATACTCCTTGCGCGGGAGCACGATGTAGACGGGGTTCTTGCGAGGCTTGAGCCTCGAGATCATGGCGCGCAGCACCGCCTCATCCATGGTGGTGCAGCCAGCTGTGGGGCTTGCACCCTGATTGCGCCAGATGTGGAAGAAGATAGAGGAGCCGGCTCCGTTGATGGGCGCGCGGTTGCGCGTGTAGTCGGTGTTGTGGTGGATGAGCAGCTTGATGCTGTGGGGGTAGTCGTTTTGGCGCATCTGCTCCTTTTTCTCCCACGCGCTGCGGGCGGGGTGCTTGAGGCGCACATGGCGGTTGTAGAGATGAGGCATTGCCGTGTCGCTCACCCAGAGATCAGCGGGACCGACGCGCAGGTGGGGCATGTGGCGGTCGCGCTGCACGGTCTTTTTCGTCGTGGTGTAGAGCCCTCCGAGGGCAAAGACACCCGCGGGCGTGCGACCATCGCCCTCGACCTTGGTACGCGCTCCGCGAGGATTCTGATGGAGACCATGCCCCCAGACGAGACCCTTGCGTCCGAGGCGTCCTGCGTAGGGACCCATGACGCGCTCCCATAGACCATGCTTGTTGCGCTCCAGCAGGGAGAGTTGGACATGGGAAGAGTTCCACCCGTCGGCGACGCCGACGATGGCCTGCTGATTCTGCTGTGTCACGCGCGCGTGGAGCTGCGCGAGGAGACTGACAGCGAGGATGGATAGTGTGAATAGCATTCGCATGAGCCTAGCATAGATGATTTTCCCCTGTAAAGACAAGCAAAAGTTATGGCTGTAAGCGTCTTTGTTTGATAAATGGAGACTTAATTCGATTTTTGAAAGAGAGTAGTTAATGAGCTTAAAAAAGTGTCAATATGGATTTTATGCTTGTCAGCACTATAGAAGACATGGGAGAATAGCCGCATGCAGTTCGATCGAGTTATCATCACGGGAGCGTCATCAGGATTCGGAATGGCCTATGCGAGGCGTCTAGGCGCGGAGTGCTCGCAGCTTGTGCTTGTGGCGCGTCGCTTAGAGCTGCTCAAGGAGCTGAGCCGCGAGCTGCAGGCGGCCTATCCGCAGCTACAGGTGGAGACCTGCTGCTGTGATCTCGCCTCGGCCTCAGAGCGCGCGCATCTCATCCAGATGCTCAGCCATCCCTACGCGGGCAGGACACTGCTGATCAATAATGCAGGGCTTGGCGACTATGGTGCTTTTTCAGAGAGCCTCCCCGAGCGCAATTCTCAGATGATGATGGTCAATATGGTCGCCCTCACAGAGCTCACACGCGCGCTGCTGCCCTGCATGGAGCTGCGCGGTGGTGCTGTGGTGAATGTGTCGTCGTTGGCTTCTGATGTATTCATCCCCGACTTTGCCGTTTATGCAGCGACGAAGGCCTACGTGAGCTCCTTTAGCGAGGCTCTGCGCCTCGAGTGTCGGGAGAAGGCTATACCTGTCCTCGCTGTCTGCCCAGGTCCTGTGAGTACTGGCTTTGGAGATGTAGCCCGTCGTGAGGGCTTCACGGGGGATATCATGCCCACGCGAGGCTTTTTAGACTGTCCGATTTCGACGGTGATTGAGGGGACATTGGATGCGCTGAGGCGCAATGACGCGCGCTTTTACCCCTCGTTCAAGGTGCGCATGCTCGCCCTTGTTGTGCGCAACGCCCCGCTCTGGCTGCTGCGCCTCATCCTCTCCGTGCGCCCCCGCCGCGTGCAGGCCCAGCTCCCGTCACCTCAAGCCTGATTTTCCACCTCCATTTGACAGATAAGTATGAAATTGACATGGACGAAGGCCGCACTCGTGCTCGCGCTTTTGTTAGCCGCGAGCTCCCTGCACACGCCGTACCCTGAGCGACTCTATCGCCTCGTCATGGGCGAGAAACGCCGCGCAAAGCCTGTCTCCGTCGTCCCACGTGCAGAAAAGAAGAAAAAAGCACCCACGGCTCCCCCCCGCCTCGCCAGTCCCTCCGAGATCGAGGCGCGCCCGTGGAATCCCCTCAAGGATCTCAAGCGCATGCCCCAGATCGTGCTGCCTCCCTTCCCCCCCGTCATCCCGACGCGCATCGAGCCAGGGAACTATGCAAACCTCAGTAGGATAGACACGGGCTTCAACCTGCGCTCCTACGTCCAATTCGCCAAGGGGAGCACCGCCTCACAGGATAGAAAGCAGCGCAACTCCTACGCAACGGATCTCAAGCTCAACCTTCTGCTGCCCACCGCCGCCGATGGACAGAGCCTGCTGCACGCCAATCCCAAGCTCCCGCAGGTACTCAAGAACTACTTTGGCCTGCTCGCCGAGGCGAAGGTCTCTAGATGGTACAAGTCCATGTACAATCACAAGATGAACCACGTGCGCAAGAACGCGGCCTCGCTCGATCGCATCCTCAGCAAGCACAACTACTACGACACTGACACCATCCTCGAGATCGAGGCTCCCGACACCAAGCGCAAGCTCGTCTGGATACAGGCTGACATGGACGTCGTCTCCGATGGCTCGGATGGAGATCGCCTCCCTGACATGCCTGAGCGTATCAAGAACAGCGACTTCTACCAGCCCTCCACCTCCTACCGCTGGCTCAAGAAGACCGATACGCCCAACCCGCTGCTGCCCTACTGGGAAAAGAGGCTGGAGAAATACCGCAAGCAGGGCGCGCGTAGCTCCGTCATCTCGCATGCGCAGCGCGTCATCTTTGACCTCAAAAAGTTCAGCTTCCTGCTCGCGGATTATGACCCCTTTATCGTGCTGCCCCTCACGCTCAGAGAGGGCAATAGCCCCTACATGCCCGAGCCTGGCGACTACGCCGTCGTCATTGTGGGCAAGAAGATCTACCCCGCGATCTTCGGTGATTATGGTCCACGATTCAAATCAGGCGAGGCTTCACTGCGCCTCTGTCAGGAGGTGAATCCGAGGTCGAGCTCCTACTCCCGCGCGGTCTCCGATCTGAGCGTCTCCTACATCGTCTTCCCTGGAACCAAAGAAAAAGTCGCAGGTCCTATCGACTACACGAAGCTCTACGAGACCTGCTACCGCCTTCTCAGTGAGATAGGTGGGCTGGAAAAGGGCATCAAGCTCGAACATCTTGAGGATAAACTAGCTCCCAAGAAGCTCTGACTCGAGAGTCTGCCGATGCTTCTCGTTGCCATCGCTGCTCTCGCATCAGGGGGGCAGCGAGCCTTTTGAGGGGGGATTTGTGTTTGCCTTGCGCTTTGGAATAGCTTGCTGCTGTGATTTTTGAAAAGCATGACTTACCAGACGTATAACTTGAGTGATGGGCAGCCCGCTTCATTATGTGAAAAGGAGTGCGTTTTTACGCGTGTTTTTGTTAGATTGATAGGATTGATAGTGAATTATCACCGCGTTATGCAAAAATATTGTATGTTTTAAATTATTTGTTATATTTCTGCGTGTAGTGTCGCAGAACTCGCAAGAAAAAATAAAAAAAATGATCAAGAGTGCTTGAAATAATTCTAGATTTGTGATAATGTACCAATACTCCAACCTTGAGGCGGAGTGCGAGAGAAACATCTAACAAAATCCCTCGCAAAGTAGACTGAAGCGCAATGTTAAATCCATCCTTAAATCCTGACCGAGCTACACTTAATTTCCTTAACGCCTATTCTGAGGTCGTTCGCGATGAAGGCGAGCGCCTCCAAAAAGAGGGCGCGGTCACACAAATTTTTGGGAACCACCTCTTTATTCAAGGGCGCGTTGAATGCATGGGTGGTGTGTATCGCACCAGCCTCCGCTTGCAAGGGAATCGCTGGTTTGGTTCTTGCACCGCGGGCGATGATGACCTCTCTGGTGCCTGTGTTGTGGCGACGATGATTGAGCGTATGTACCGAGGCACGAGCATGCCCGAGAGCCCGAATGAGCTGGATGACACGCCCTTGGTCGACATTATCGAAGAAAAACTGGGACGTGAATTGGACGACAAAGAAGCCGACTTTGTCCTCAAGCTCGAGAAACGCTACCGCCGCTTCGTCATTGAGCAATCCATCAGCGACCACGACCTCGTGCGACTCAACCCCAGATGGGAAATCTCAGGATACGGCGCCCTCGAGCTCTGGCCCGTCGCGCCGAAAAACATTATTGAATTCTGGAACTACATCGCCTACGCTTTTGTCAAGAAGCGCATCGCCTACATGGAGTTCATGAACAGCATCACGGATCTCGAGAAAGTCCAGCGCAAGATCCGCGAATGGGAGCAAGAAAAGGAAGTCGGCACTTGGTACGACCGCATCCAGAGCGTCAACGAGCGCCCACCACAGCCTCCCCGCCACGAGCTGCATATGCGCCTCGTCTCCACCATCAACGAGGCACACTTTGAACACCGTCCTGACAGCAAGACTCCTTGGACTCCCATCCGCGAGCAGGCCGAGGTCATGACCCTGCTAGAAGAATATTGGAAAGGCGCGCTGAAGGTCGATCCTCAGTCCGACATCCTCCTCAACGTCCTCCACGAGTACTCGCAAAAAGACGGACAAGTCGTCCTCGACCTCGACCTCGAAGAGGCCTGCTCGACGATGAATCGCCTCTTCCACCAGCCCGCGCTCAAAGGCTATCTCGTCAACCTCGACGAATGCTACTTCAAAGTCGTGCAGGACTCGCTCAAGTGGATCTGTATCGACGACCCCATCGTCCCCGACTGCTACGGCCTCCAGCTCGTCACCTCGTCAGGCGTCCACGTCTCACACTCCGTGCGCCAGCTCCCCGGCCTCGTCGAGCTCTATCAATCCGATGAGACTATCTTCCCTGGTCCTCCACGCTGGCTGGAGAGCACCGAGGTCGAGCCCCGCTATTCTATTCCGAAGTCCGTTATTGACAGCCTTGAGGGCGTTGAGTTCCTGCGCAAGATCGGTGCCGCCGTCCCCTCGAGTATGGAGGGACGCGTCGAGGACATCGAGATGATGCCCACCTTCACCATGAAAATCGTGCGTGGCCTGACCAGTGCCGACACCGAGCACGTCATCCTCGACATCACCGCTGAGGACTCGCAGGGACGCCGCCAAGAAAAACTCACCAAGGATGACTGGGAAACCGTCACCCAGATCCAGCCAAAGGACCGCAGCCTGCTGCGATTCATCCGCGATTATCTCTATCCCATCCCTGCGCTCATCGACGAGATGAGCTTCACCTACGACTCACAGCTCGGCTCCTTCAAGAGCCGCATCACGAAGCAATTCCCCGAGAAATTTGCCGACTGGGCGAAGGTGCTCGACCCCAGCATCAAGGTAGAAATGGATGGCAATCTGCAATCCCTGCTCGACGACCCCGTCGCCGCTGCCATCCGATTCGAAGTCGTGAACCAAGAGATCGACTGGTTCGACCTGCGCGTCGTCATCGACGTCGAGGGCGTTACCCTCAGCAAGGAGCAGATCCGCTCACTCGTCTCCGCACGCGGTGGCTACGTCCGCATGGACGACGGACGCTGGATGCGCCTTGAAATCAAGCTCGACGACGACCAGCGCGACGCCGTCACCCGCCTCGGCCTCGACCCCTTCGACCTCTCAGGCGAGACCCACCGCATGCACGCCCTACAGCTCGCCGACCCCCGCGCCGCCGAAGTATTCGATCCCAAGGCATGGCAGCGTATCAAAGACCGCACCTCCGAGATCAAAATCGACGTCAAACCCGACGTGCCCACCGCCCTGCAGGCGACACTGCGCCCCTACCAGATCGAGGGCTTCCACTTCCTCGCCTATCTATCCGTCAACGGCTTCGGCGGCATCCT
>CAYJLP010000125.1:0-7823 GCA_964371115.1 uncultured Akkermansia sp.
TCTTGGGCTCTCTTCGTCTCGTTTTGCTCTATCGCAAAACGGCTTAAGAATCCAATTTCTTTTCGCGGGTGGGTGGCATCACGGCCACTCCTCCTCACAGCCCCAGTCGCCCTTCAAAGGCGCGCATCAGCGTCACCGCATCCGCATGTCCCAGTCCCGCTCCCGCAGGCATACCCTGCGCCAATCGCGTGACGCGACACTGCTGCTGCGCTAGCTGCTCCGCGAGGTAGAGCATGGTTGCCTCTCCCTCCACGTCGCTGCCCAGCGCGAGGATGATTTCACAGTCTTCTTGCTGCGAGATGCGCTCAGTGAGCCCACTGATAGCGAGATGCTCAGGCATGACGCCATCGAGGGGCGAGATCTTCCCCCCGAGGCAGTGATAGAGCCCTCGATAGATGCCACAGCGCTCAATAGGCAGGACATCCGTGGGCTGCTCCACGACGCAGATCTGCCCATTGTGCCGCTCAGGCGTGCTACAGGCGGTGCAGAGTGAGCCCCTATCGGCAAAGAAGCCACAGCAGCTACAGTAGTCCACGCACTCACAGCTGTGCTGCAGCGCCTGCGCGAGCTGCTCCGCATCCCCACGCCCTTGCTGGAGAAACCAGAGCGCGAGACGCTCCGCTCCCCTACTCCCCGTCCCAGGCATGCGCTTGAGCTGGGTGATGAGTTGCTTCAGCGCTGCGGGGTAGTCTTGGGCTTTCATGCAGGTGTAGGCAAAAAATTATTCCACCGTGCTGCTTGGCAGAAAGATGTGGAGAAGATAGAAGAAAAATAACCCTGCCGTAGGCGCGATAAGCGGAGGGACGCTGCCCCAGATGAGGCCTGCGATGCCTGCGACCACGAGGCTGAGGAGCAGGAAGATGCAGATGTGCATGCGCGCGGCTCCACGGGTCTCGCGCAGCAGCACGAGAGTGAGGTAGCAGCTCAGCAGGATGGAGGCGATGGGGAGCCCCAGTGTGCTCTGGCTGTCTTGGTAGACCGTCTCGCTCTGCATGACTTTGGCTACTTCGTTGTAGAGATAATAGAGGCGCGCTTGCAGCCACGCGCTCGACGCGCAAAGGGATTGAAAGAGGGCATTGCCCACGCTGAGGATAACCCAGAGGAGGTAGAATTTCTTGCTGCCTTGTGTGAGCCATGCGTACTGCATACAACTGCTAGAGGTCGAAACTGTTGGTGATGGATGCGGAGGGGTTTTCATGGGAGATGGGGGGTTAGAAGTTGCGGTAATGAGTACAAGTGGCGGCAGTCTTTCTCTGCCGCCACTTGCTGGTGAGTGGGGAGTAGTCCATTACTCATTGTGTTATACAAAAAAATAAAGACTACGCGATGCGGCGACTATTCCGCGCGCACTTCTTAAGCTTCCTCGTAGCGCTTGACGATGAGCGAGGCGTTGTGCCCACCAAAGCCGAAGGAGTTGCTCAGTGCTGCATCCACCTGCATGCTGCGACCGACGTTGGCGCAGACGTCGAGATCACATTCGGGATCTTGGTTGTCGACGTTGATGGTGGGAGGCACAAAGTTGTCACGGATAGCCATGATGCAGGCGAGTAGCTCGACGCCACCAGCGGCTCCGAGGAGGTGACCTGTCATGGACTTCGTCGAGCTGACGACGAGACCATTGGTCGCGTAGTCGCCAAAGGTTTTCTTGATACCCTGAGTCTCACAGATGTCACCCAGAGGAGTCGAGGTGCCATGCGTGTTGACATACTGGATGTCGGTGGGCTGCATGCCAGCGTGCTTGAGCGCGATGTCCATGCAGCGAGCAGCACCCGCGCCATCGGGGATGGGGGAGGTGAGGTGGTAGGCGTCAGCACTCAGGCCATAGCCGACGAGCTCAGCGAGGATGCGAGCACCGCGCTTCTGCGCATGCTCGAGCGTCTCGAGGATGACGACGGCTGCGCCCTCGCCCATGACGAATCCGTCGCGGTCGACGTCGTAGGGGCGTGACGCGCGCTCGGGCTCATCGTTGCGCGTCGAGAGTGCTTTCATGTTCGCAAAGCCAGCAAGTCCTATAGGCAGGATGGTCGCCTCGGCGCCACCCGCGATCATGACATCAGCGTCGCCAAACTTCATAATGCGCCAAGCCTCACCGATACAGTGATTGGAGGTAGCACAGGCGGTGGAGATGCTCATATTGGGACCGCCAAAGCCGTAGTCGATGCTGACCATGCCGCTGGCCATGTTCGTAATCATGTAGGGGATGCAGAAGGGGGAGACGCGGCGGGGTCCCTTCTTGATGAGCAGCTCCAGATTCTCACCATGGACACCGAGACCACCGATGCCAGAGCCTATCATGACGCCGACGCGGTTCTTGTCCAGCTCATTGCTATCAGGGTCGAGACCAGCATCATCCATAGCCATGACAGAGGCGGCCATAGCCAGCTGCTCATAGCGGTCGGTGCGGCGCACAGACTTCGGATCTTTGCGGAAATAGGGCGTGGCGTCAAAGCCGCGTACCTCACCCGCGATGTGAATTCCATAGGCACTGGTATCGAGGCTCTCGATGCGCCCGATGCCGCTCTTTCCCTCTTTCATGGACTGCCATGTGTCTTCTGCGGTGTTGCCCAAGGGGGAGACAGCTCCGATGCCTGTGATTACAATGCGACGTTCGATCATAGTTTTTTGTTTATGTTAATTGTATAACTGCGCGTTGTCAAGAAAATAGACAACATCGGGTTATAACTTGTTGGTTTTAGATAGGGTTAATTATTATCATTGAAACAGCGTACGCGTTTCTAACTTTTATCTGATGCGTCTGAACCACCTCCGCGCTGGGCAAAGGGGACGAAACGACCGCGGCGGGCGAGGATGAGGGTGTGGAGCTTCATCTGCTTGCCCTTTGATGAGGCGGGGACGTGGGTGAAGCTGACCTCAAAGCCAGCGCGGCGCAGGATGCCCTCGAGTCGTTTGTCCGTCTTGCCGATGGCGATGACGAGCAGGCTGCCGCCCTTGAGCGCGTTGAAGTAGGCCTGAGCGTCCTGCACGCTGAGCTGGCAGCGCGCATGCGTGTGCTTGAGCAGGATGGCGTGCAGCGAGCCGGTGCGCTTTTGGCAGAGCTCGACGGCGGTGGTGCACTCGATGTCGATGCGGGGATCATCGCGCAGGATGGGGGCATTCTCCCCGTACTGGCGATTCCAGTCGATGATGGCTTGGACGGGCTCTGCGATGATGACCTTCGCCTTCTCGCGCTTGAGCTGCTGACAGACACGCGCCATGCCGTAGCCGAGTCCGAGACCAGCTATCATGACGATGGGCTGGGTGGCACGCGTGATGGGGGCGATGGCGACATCAGCCATCATGTCCTCACTGCCATGGGTGAAGGAGGAGGCGCAGGGGATGCCGTCTTGGATGATGCTAAAGACGCCGTCGCGCTCCCAGAGCTCCCAGCGGTGCCCGTCTGAGTCGTGTGATTCGCCTAATATGTTGAGTGGTTTCATGCTCGTTTAAAGCCCTATCATAGCAGCTAGGACGCTCGCAGGCAAGGCAGATGTGAGATTCTCTAACGTAAAAGCCCCTTTTCCTTGATAGAAAAGGGGCTTGAAAGTTTGTAAAATACAAAAATTATATTTATTTAATTAAGCTTGGGCGTCCTGAGCGACTTCTACGAGGCGCAGGGGAGTGCGAGCGATGAGCTCACCATCGAGGGTGAGATCCACGCTGTAGTTGCCAGCCTTTTCGAACTTGAGACCCTGGAAGTTCATGATGAGGTTGCGAGTGAGGAAGGAAGCACCTTCGGGGAGGGCTACCTTGAGATCACCGAGGATGGGCATCTTGTCATCAAGAACCTTGCCGTCTTCATCGACGATGGAGATACCAAGCTTGTGATCACCAGCGTCTTCAGGTGTGAGGCAGAGGCGAAGAGCGAGCGCGCAGGTAGGGTGAATGACGGGGAACTGGCGTGCGAAGAGTGTGTCGTATGCGCCCTGAATGCAGAGCTTACCTTGATAGTCGGCGGCGTAATCGCAAATGACTGCAACTTGTGTATCCATAAATGTGTCGTATAGTTGATTTGTAAAAAATGAGCTCCCGCGCGAACGCGGATCTCTTGGTGAGAGAGTCTACAGTATATAATGGAGATATGGCAAGAAAAAAATAAGACTCCTGTCAATAATATGACAAATTTCATCCTGCACCCAGACTATTTGCTTCACGTCAACAATAAAACATAGTATAAAATTGCGCATGCCCATTTGCCCCCAATGCGCCAGTGAGTTCCACAGGCTGGCCTACGATCAATGTCCGTCTTGTGGCTACAGTCTCAATCTGTGCGACCAAGTCTATGGCGATGGCTACTTTGATCTCACGCGTGTGAAGGACCCCGCCGGCGCGCTCAAGCAATCAGACATCGTGCGCCTCAACCACTACCTCGAATCCCTCGAAAAGCGCATCGCCCCCAGCGCGCTCGTCGTCTACCTCACCGACCAGGGTCAGAGCTCCTGCTTCTCCCAGCACGCGCACTGGGCGCTCAATCATGGAAAGATCAACCACCCCTCCTTTGGCAAGCGCAGCCAGCGACGCGCCACCGCAGCCTCTCCGCATGCGATACGCCTGCGCCACCAGCCAGCGCAGAGTGAAGCGCTCTTTATCTCGACGGAGAAGACGACACGCCTCACGCGCCTCTGGTCGCGGGTGAAGAGCAGCTTCTACCGCAGTCTCCCCCCCGTCGAGCAGCGCTGGGTGCTCATGCTCGTCATCGATGTGCAGCTACAGGCCGCCTGCTTCAGCTGGGGCTACATGCTCGACCCCTACGTGAAGGCGCAGCAGCTCGACAAGTGCATCAAAGACAATCGCCTCAAATTCCGCGAGCTCAGCCTCTATGCCAGCATCAAGCATGTGATGAAAAAGGCCGTAAGCTACATCGCCTCGCATGCCGTCGACGTCAACGCGCAGCTGCGCCATGACCAGGTCATCCTCGCGCCCGCGCCAGAGCTCGGCACCGACCCCCACCACCGCCAGCAGGCCACCTCCAAGCTCGTCTTTGACGTCGATGAGGCAAAACGCGCACACGAAGCACTCATCCTCGAGCAGGAGCGCCTCGAGCGCGAGCAAGAAAAGCTCCTCCAGGCCCAGGAACTCCACCGCCGAGAGGAAGCACGCCTCGCCGAGGAGGCCGAGAGACGCAGCGTAATGCGCGAATGGCAGCGCGAGTACCCCCTCGACGACACCTCCGCTGCCGCAGTAAAGCCAGTGACACCAGAAGCACCAGAAGCACCAGAAGCACCAGAAGCACCAGAAGCACCAGAAGCACCAGAGCCGCAGCAGAGCACGCGACTGCACGCCGCGCTGCTCCCGCTCGCGCTACTCTCGCTGACTACACTGGACGCTCTAGGCACACCAGGCACGGCGAGGTCCCCCGCATCCAGCCCCCCCCTACTCCCTCTGACACCCCCTACCCCGTGGCGCGCCGAAGACATCGAGAGATTGTATAATAATCAACAAGCCACGCGCTACCTCCAGGCCCTGCCCACGTCCCATCTACGCCGCCCCAACACCAGCTCCTCACTCGCGAGCAACGTCGTACTGCGAGACTACCAGCTCGTCGAGCACATACGCCGCAGTGACCTCTACCTCATCGACCCCCATATGCTGCTCACGCGCCACGACAGACAGCAGCTCGAGCAGCGACTGCAGCAAATCCATGCGCAATCCCCCTACAGCGTCTACGTCATCATCCACGCTCGCGCCCAAGTCGTCCCCGAGCGACTCCTACCCACGCAGCTACTGAGCAGCGCGGGGAAGTCGGGCGACTACGCCGTCATGATTCAGTACCATCTCGACCAGCAGATACCACTGGAGCTCGACTACAGCCTCATCGAGCTGAGCACAGAAGAGCGCGTCGACATCCTCCGCCGTCTGCGCCTCGCGGCGAGCCAAAAGGCCACGGACTGCGGTGCCATCATGGCAGTACTCGACTCACTCCAGGAGCAGCTCAGCGCACCATCACGCCTCTGGGACGTCGACGCAGAGCGCAGCCGCAAGGTCCTGCCCAAGCTAGCCATCGCCTGGGAGAGCAAGCCTGAGTTCAAGCGCGAGAGGCGATTTTCACTCTCACGCTACCTGGGCTCTGGAGATATCGGAGCGCTGGGCTGGAGCATCATCTCGCTGATCGGGTCTATAGCGGGCTACCTACTGCTGCGACGCTGGTACCGGTACCGCTGCGAGCTCTATCCAACAAAGGCAGATGAGCGACTCTCCTCCCCTGTCGGCGCGAGCGTGAGTCGACAGATACGCTACCTCGAGGCAGAAGAAATCGCCCCCTCACGCACACCGATGATGGGACCGCATCATCCTGAGAAGCACCAATGAGAAACAATGGAGTGCCCGAGGAAAGCTCAGCTCAGCTCAGCAGGCGGCGCATCTCGGCGAGAGACGTGCAGCGGCGGAGGTGATACTCTGTAGCGGGATCGGGGAGATTGGGATAGATGTAGGCGAGGTATTTTTTGAGGCGATTGCAATGACCGCGCTCCGAGTAGTTGAAAAGAATGCGCCCCGTCTCCTCGATGAGCAGCTGGTAATACTCGACGAGCTCGCTCTGGGTGGGAGGAGAGGCGCCACGCAGCTCGCGGAAGAGGTAGGGATTGCGCACAATACCGCGACCAATCATGATCCCCTGAGCCTGCGTCTGCGTGAGCCAAGAGTGAGCATCGGTGGGGGTGAGCACATCGCCATTCGCGTGGATAGGGCATGAGTAGCCCCATGAGGAGACGTGCTGGACGGCGTCGGTGACATACTCGCGGAGAGGCGTACCGCGGTAGAGCTGCTGGCGGGTGCGGGCGTGAATGATGAGCTCATCGGGCTGGGCGCGCTGGAGCTCGGAGAGAATCGCGGGGAACTCGGAGGCGGCGTCAGCCCAGCCGAGGCGGCATTTGATACTGAACTCGCCAGCGGGGAGAGCCTCGCGCATGGCGGAGGTGATGCGGCGTAGGAGGGGGAGCTCGCGGAGGAGGCCAGCACCGGCGTGGTGGCGATTGACAAAGGCGGAGGGGCAGCCGGCGTTGAGATTGATACCGGCGATGGGGTATCGGCGAAGCGTGTGAATATCGCGGATGATGGCGGCGGGGTCATTGCCGGCGATCTGAGCCCAGATGGGGACACCGGTTTCATTGTCGACGATGGCGGGGAGATTGTGCTCGAGGAAGGCGCAGCTGGTGGGGGTGCTGCGGAAGTAGGGGGTGATGAAGAAATCGGGCAGGGAGCGGAGACTGGCGAGCACGCGCATGAAGGCGAGATCGGTGACATCCTGCATGGGTGCGAGGGAGAGGAGCATGGGGGGAGGGGAGGTGGGAATGAGATGAAACAGTGTGCACAGAAAGAGATGCGAAGCATCTTGGATTCTTAAGGTCTAGACCTTAAGCGATCACCGGCGATCGTTCGCCGGCGGGTCTGGGCAGAGCCCAGCAGGGTCAAGGGACAGAGTCCCTTGCGGGTTCGGGCAGAGCCCGAGGAAGCGCTGGATCGCAGATCCAGCAGGGCGTCAGTTCTACTCAATTAGCACACGCCCGCGCGGCAAACCCAGCATGGCAGCAACGCCGCCAACTGACGCCCCCGTTTATCCGCGCGCGAAGCGCGACAAATTTCTACCGCCGCAAACGCGAAGCGTCCGAACGCTTGAAAAAAACACCCGCAGACGCAAGGCGTTTGCCACCCTAGACAAGAGCGATGCTTCGCATCGAGGAAGGACGGGGGCGTCAGTGTAGGCTGTGGCGACCATGCAGGGTTTGCCGCGCGGGCGTGTGTGCTAGAGCGGCACTGACGCCCGACGGAGGCTTGCGCCTCCTTGATGCCGTGGGCG
Organism: uncultured Akkermansia sp.; assembly: GCA_964371115.1. Taxonomy (GTDB): domain Bacteria; phylum Verrucomicrobiota; class Verrucomicrobiia; order Verrucomicrobiales; family Akkermansiaceae; genus Akkermansia. The sequence continues at coordinate 7,793 of CAYJLP010000125.1, forward strand.
CACACCTGCGGTGCGCCCGAAGGGGCTAGCC
>CAYJLP010000126.1:0-7800 GCA_964371115.1 uncultured Akkermansia sp.
TGTAAGCCCAAAAAGCCGCAAATTCTCGCCAAAATGCTGCAAAAGACGTGCTGTGACGCTCATTTTCGAAATCTGTAATTTCTGAAAACTAATTTTGCAAGGTCCCCTACAGATAACAAATAAGAACTACTCATCCATACTCCCCGAACGAAATCCCTGTATATCAAGAGTAATTTGCTTGTACCCTAGCTGACGCAGCTGCTGCGCTATAGCCTCTCGATGCCGTAGGAGCTGGGGGAAATGATCGGGATCGACCTCGATGCGCGCCAGCTGCTGCGGGAGGTGGACGCGAAGTCGGAGGTTGGCTTTAGCTCCGAAGAGGTCGCGCAGCACCTGCTCACCGCGCTCGACGCGCTGGAGATCTTCCTCTCTTAGCTCGGTATCGTAGTCAAATCGCGTCGCGAGGCAGGGTGTCGAGGGGCGCGTGGCAGTGGAGAGTCCGAGACTCGCGGCCATGGCGCGCACCTCGGCCTTGCTGATGCCGAGCTCCGCGAGGGGGGAGAGCACACCGAGCTCGCGTATGGCCTGCTTGCCCGGGCGGTAGACGAGCAGGTCGTCCGCATTCGTCCCCTCGATGAGCTGCTGACAGCCCGCAGCGGCGGCGAGTTCGAGCAGCTTTGTAAAAATGCCTCGTTTGCAGTGGTAGCAGCGTAGGCGTGTGTTGCCCCGCAGCTCGGGGATGAGCAGCGGGTCGACAGTCTCGATATGCAGCTCTACCTCTCCTGCCTGCTGGCGCACATAGTCGAGGTCGCGCGCGGGGTGGAGAGGAGAGTGGATATAGAGGGCGAGGAGGGGGAAGGGCTGCGCCGCCTCAGCTTGGATCTCTCGGAGGAGGTGCAGCAGCAGGGAGCTATCGACGCCACCCGAGTAGGCGAGCGCGCCGCCTCCCGCACTGCGCTCGCGGAGATAGCGGCGCAGATGCTGCTCTCTCAGCTGGAGCGACATGCTAGACGTTGGCTTGCGCCGCGAGGATGGCGGCCTGCTGGTAGAGTTCGCGGAATCGCTCGGGGCTGCCGAGCGTGACGGCGAGCTGCTTGACGCTCTCGTACTCAGGATAGTACTTGATGACATTGCCAAAGCTGCACTTCTTCACCGTGACCTCCCCCTCAGGGAGGCGGACGGTGATGCACTCGCGCGCCATGGTGCTACGCTCGACGGGGTACTTGCGCAGACCTATGGTGCTGGTGCAGGAGAAGAGCAGCTGCTCGAGATGAGGGAGCTCCGCGGCTGTGCAGATGATGCGCAGGAGGTAGGCGGGGCGATTCTTCTTCATGTAGCAGGGGATGGCATGCGCATCGCGTGCGCCTGCAGCGAGGAGCTGCTCGATGGCAAAGCCGAGCTCCTCTCCCGTGGAGTCGTCAATATTGCACTCCATGACCATGATCTGCTCATCAGTGCTGGGCAGGGATTTGTCCTCGATGAGCAGCGCACGCAGGATGTTCGGACGGCCAAAGTTGCGCTGCCCGACACCGATGCCTACCTTCTCAATACGGTAGGACTCGGGGAGCTTGTCGCGGGTGCGCAACGTCGCCGCGAGCGCGATGCCCGTGGGGGTGACCATCTCGCCGCGCGCCGTGCAGGGGCGCAGTGTGATGCCCGCGATCTGAGCGATGTTCATCACGGCGGGGACTGGCACGGGGAGGACGCCATGGGCGCAGCGTACGGTGCCGCAGCCCTCGGTGAGCTCGGTGACGATGCACTCCGAGACATTGAGGTCGTCGACGAGGACAGCAACAGCGACGATGTCGACGATGGAGTCGACGGCACCTACCTCGTGGAAATGCACGTCGTTCTCATCGCAGCCATGGGCGCGTGATTCGGCAACGGCGATGATACGAAAGCAGCTCTTCGCAATATCCTTCGCCCGCGCGCTGAGCTGCGCCTGATCAATCAGAGAAAAAATCTCGGGCAGTCCGCGGTGCTCATGATGATGATGTCCATGATCATGCTCGTGACGCTGGTGTCCGTGGTCGTGGTGGTGATGGTGCCCGTGGTCGAGATGGTGCTCGTGATCATGGTCATGATGATGGTGTCCGTGGTCATGAGCTTTCTCGATTTCATGATTATGCCCATGAGAATGGGGGTGCTCATGCTCGACTTTGACGCGGAAGCTCACGCCGGCGATGCCGTGGGATTCCCCCTCAGTGATGCTGTACTGGTAGCCTGTCAGGGGCAGGCTCTCGAGTGCTTGGCGGAGTTTTTTGGTGCTGCCTCCCAGAGAGAGGAGTGCTGCGACGGTCATATCACCGCTGATACCGGTGGCGCCTTCGAGATAGAGAATGTTATTCATGGGTAAAAAATAGTGTGAGCGATAGGATGAAAGAAGAGGATAAGAAAAAATCACTGGTGGATGCGCAGCATGCGGTAGGCGAGCACGGCGGCGCCATAGCCATTGTCTATATTGACGACAGAGACGCCCTCGGCACAGGAATTGAGCATGGTGAGCATAGGGGCGAGGCCTTGGAGATTCGCCCCATAGCCGACGGAGGTAGGCACGGCGATGAGGGGAGCGGAGACGAGCCCCGCGAGCACGCTGCAGAGTGCTCCCTCCATCCCCGCAACGCAGATGATGACATCAGCCTTGCGAATATCATCGAGGCGATTGAAAAGACGGTGGATGCCCGCCACGCCTATGTCGTAGTAACGCTGCACCGTGACGCCGTAGAACTCAGCGACGCGCGCGGCTTCCTCCGCGACGGGGACATCGGCCGTGCCGCCAGTGCAGACGGCGAGCCTGCCCTTGCAGCTCTCCTCGGGCTTCTGAGCCCCGAGGTAGAGGAGACGCGAGCAGGCATCATAGCTCAGCGGCAGCTCGTGCTGCTGAGCGCAAAGATACGCGTACTGCTCCGGCGTACAGCGCGAGCCGAGCACGCGCTTGCCCGCCGCTTGGAAGCGCTCGCAGATGACCAGCAGCTGCTCATGCGTCTTGCCTGGGCAGTAGATGGTCTCATGTGTCCCCGTGCGCTGGGCGCGCTCGAGGTCGAGATGGGCGAATTCATGGGTGGAGGCAGGCATGGTGTAGTGAGTGGGTGTAAGTAAGAGGAAAAAATCAGGAGAATCAGGAAAGGATAGACTGCAGCACCTCGATGCAGCGTGCATTCTCCTGCTGCGTGCCTATGGTGATGCGTACGTACTCGGGGAGCTTGTAGCTGTCCATGTCGCGCAGGATGACCCCCTGAGCGAGTGCTTTTTGGAAGACTTCCTTGCCCTTGCCTACCTTGACCATGAGGAAGTTCGTATGGCTGGGAATGTAGCTGATGCCCATGGCATCAAAGGCGCTGTAGTACTGCTGGAGCCCTGCCTTCACCATCTCGACGGAGTGCTCGATGTGCGCGTGATCTTGGAGAGCGGCGACGCAGGCATTCTGCGACATGAGATTCATGTTGAATGGCGTGCGCGCCTTGTTGAGCAGGTCGGCGATGTCGCGCGAGGCGATGCCGTAGCCCGCACGCAGTCCTGCGAGGCCGTAGGCCTTGGAGAAGGTGCGCAGCGTGATGCAGTTCTTCCCCTCCTTGATGTACTTGATGCTATCGGGCTTGATATCAGAGAAATCGTAGTAGGCCTCATCAAAGGCGACGACGACGTGATCGGGGACAGCGGCCATGAAGGCGTCCATCTCCTCCTGATACACCATGGTGCCTAGAGGGTTTGTAGGGTTGGTGATGAAGATGAGGCGCGTGTTCTCCGTGATAGCGGCGAGCATGCCTTGCAGGTCATGCGTCCAGTCCTCAGGCTTGTTGGGCACCTCGACATAGGTCGCGCCGAAGAGCTTGCACATGATGGGGTACATGGAGAAGCTGTACTGGGCAGCGATGAGCTCGGCACCGGGGCGCAGGAAGGCGTGGCAGAGCAGCTCGATGATCTCACTGCTACCACTGCCAGAAACTGTCTGCTCAAAGGAGACGCCAAAACGCTCAGCGAGCATGCTGCGTAAATCATAAGAGGCACCGTCAGGATAGATATGCACGCCTGTGGCGGTGTCTACCATGGCCTTGATCGCCTGAGGGGAGGCTCCGAGGGAGTTCTCATTGGAGGCGAGCTTGACAATATCTTCGGGGCGCATGCCGATTTCTCGTGCGGTTTCTTCGATGGGCTTGCCAGGTTGGTAGGCAATGAGGTCGAGGAGGTCTTGATTCGCGTACTGATTAATACTCATATTACGAGATACATACTACTAAAATTTGCTAGAAAAAACAAGCCTTGTTATGCAAAGAAATTATTGTATACTGTCATTCATGCACATTCATTGGAAGCGTACCCTCACGGTGTTCTCTCTAGCTGGTCTCGGAGTCCTGCTGCTCGCGCTGCGTCCTGCGATGCTGAGCAATCAGATGGAGACGCCCGACGCCCTCTCTGTCTCCTACCCCAAGCATATCCCTGACTTCCCCACGCCCAAGACGCTTGACGCGACGCTGAGCTGGGATGTCGCGCAGCAGCTCGAAAACGCGCTCTACTGCTATGCCAAGGAGGGGAATAATCCCTTCACCCAGCTCCAATCAGCTCTGGTCGAGCTCCAGATCGAGCAGGACGCCCAGTCGCTCCAGATCACCATCACGCCACGCGAGATCTCCACGCGCTCGTCCTTGGATCAGGCAGAGATGCAATTCTCTGCCACCTATGCGGGTGCGCGCCATCGTTTGAATGCACAACGTGAGCCTGAGCTCATGTTCGAGGTGCAGATCGTCTGCACGCTGACGATGCAGCGCGCCTTCTTTGAGCCCTCAGGTGTGGGCTATCTCATTGTCAATCTCATGATTGATCCGAGCAGGGGCACGCTCGATGTCGTCAAGCCTCGTTACTACGGTCTGGATCATTACACCTATGAACTCGTGAGAGCCAAGGGAGCTAGCTTTGACTTTCCCCAGCGTTGGTCGGGGCAGGGCTCGGTGCGTCAGCTGCGCATGGTGGCCGATGAGCTCATGCAGCTCGATTACCCACGGCAGGCGACGCGCATTGCCCCCGATCTCGCGGCACGCTGTCGCGCCATTGCCGCTGCACTCCCCCACCCTCAATCAGTCTGGCCTCAGTCCTGGGGAGACGACGCGGCTGAGGTGCAGGAAATACGTCGCTCATTGGAGGCGACGCTTGCCCTATTCACTGAGACACAATATATGGAATCAGAGGCTCTCGCCGAGATGATCCACAGTGAGGATTTCCAAAAGATCTTCGGCGCTACTCCGCGCTGAGGATCTGCTCATAGAGCTGGAGATAGTTCTGCACCGTATCCTGAAAACGATAGGGATACGGTATCTCTCTCACGCACTCGGGGCGGCGATGGTACCACGCGCTAAGCACGTCCACAGCCGCCGCCGTATCGCCGAGCGTCAAGCGCCCCTCAGGCAGAAAGCTCTGGAGCATCTCGCCCACCGAGCCATGATCGTAGCCCAGCGCAGGCTTGCCCAGACAGAGTGCCTCCAGCACCGCGCGGTTGTACGTCGAGGGGTAGCGCGCGAGCGAAAGCGCAACATCACTCACGCTAAGCACATCGCGCAAATCCTGCCGCCCCCCGAGCCAGGTCACATGCTCGGCTATCCCCTGATTGAGGTAGCTCTGGCGCAGCTGCGTGACATAGAGGGGATCCGCATCGCGCGTCTCGCCTGTGAGCAGCACGTGTATGGGAATCCGACGCTCCTTGAGCACCCGCACGATGGGGATGAGATCTTCTAGCCCATGAATAGGGCTGATATTGCAAGGGACGGTGACGACGAAGCGCCCCCGCGTCTGCGGTTGATTGCTCTCCCACTGGCGCATCCACTGCTCCTGCGGGCGGTAGGAGGGCGTACACTCACGCTCCAGCATGCCATAGGGTATGTGCCAGAAGGGCTGACGCTGGCAGCAGCGCCCCTCACCTTGGATATACTCGCGCAGAGCCTGAGAACAGGCGGTCGAGGCATGGTAATGGCGCAGGCTGCGCGGGAGCTTCTTGGTAGGCAAATAACGGGAATGCACCGCCACGAGTTTCGTCCCTTGTTTTCTCGTGCTCAAGTAGTAGGGCAAGTAAACACGCCACGCATGCTCGGCATTGTAGCATTGGAAAATGTCAATTTTGTTCTCCCCCATAAAGAGGCGTCTTGCGCGCCTGACGCGGCGGAGGAAATTCCACGACGAGCCTCGGTACACAGGGATATGCTTCACCCCCATGGAGCTGAGACGCCCGAGCAGCTCGTGGCTCGGGCTAATGATACAGTTCTCATGCCCCGATGCCTGTAGCGCGCTCGCGAGGTCAATCGCGAGTCGATCCATCCCACGCCCGCTCAGCTCGGGGCAATAGTGAGCGATGCGTAGTTTTCTCATGAGTTGAGCAGAGTCATGTAGAGGTGATGATGCGCGCTGACCATATCTTCACGCCGGAAGGGCGAAGCAACGGTCTGCAGCGGGGGTGGCTCATGCTGGTACCAGCGAGAGAGACGCAAAGCCATGGTCGTGGTGTCTCCTGGCTCGACCATGCCCTCGGGTAAAAAGAGCTTCAGTAGCTCTTCGACGCCTCCGTAGGCGTAGCCAGCCACAGGGCGGCCGAGGGCGAGCGCCTCCAAGGTCGTCTTGCCAAAGGACTCAGGCTGGTGCGAGAGGGAGAGCACCGCATCGCTGACGTAAAAAATCTCACGCAGGTCCTCGCGATGCCCCAGCCAGCTCACCGAGCTACTAAGTCCGGCGGCCTCAAAGAGAGAAACGAGCTCCTGCTTGTAGGCTTCCTTCCCCTTTTTGCACTCGCCGACGATGAGGGCGTGTGCAGGCTGGTGGAGGCGGCGCAGCTCGCTGAGCAGCGGGATGAGATCCTCCGCCCCCTTGAGACGCGTGATGCGACCGGGGAGGCAGAGTACCATCTTGCCTTGGAGCTCAGGGTGCAGTGACCTCCAGCGATCGAGCCACTCTTCTGAGGGCTTGAAGGCTTGGTTGTGCTCGTCGAGGTCAATGGAGTTCGGGATGACAGTGATCTTCTCGTCAGGCGTGCTCGGGTAGCATTCCAAGATATGCTCGCGCATGCATTCGGAGACCGCGATGACGTGGTCTCCATGCGTCATAATAGCCGAGTATTTGTTCACCGAATGGAAGCCATGAAAGCTGCTCACGACGCGCGGACGCGAGAGCGGGGGCAGCAGCGCGCAGCTCAGGCGCGCGACCCAAGCAGGGACACGAGAATGGACATGGAGAATATCAGGTTTCTCCTCCGCAAGATAGCGACGCAGCCAGAGCACCTCGCGCAGCGTCGCGAGGCTCTTGCGGCCGATGGGGCGCGTGACATGGCAAGCCCCTGTCGCCTCAACGGTCTCGACGAGCGCACCGCCGCCCGAGATGACGACATTGCGCAGACCGCGCTCACCGAGCCCGGCACAGAGCTCGAGCACGACTTGCTCGACGCCTCCAGATTGCATGGAGGGCACGAGGTGGCAGACGGAGATCATGAGGAGAGGAGCTGGGGAAAGCGCTCGAGGATAAAGTGAGCCGCGCGCTTAGCTTCTTCGAGCGGTTTTTCTTGCTTGAGAACGCGCGTTTGAGCCCAGTCGGCGTAGCTATTCACATAGCCATCGGCGATGAGTTGCTGGAGGCCTTGGTGCACGCGCGAGACATGCTTGCGCTCGCGCTCCGGCATATCGAGGATACCCACAGGGGCTCCTGAGGAGAGGGCTTCATAGACCATGGAGACGCTATCCTGCGTCACCCAGACAGACTGCGCCTCATTGAGATGATCGCGTATCCAGCCGGGGGCTGTATTCTCGACAGGCACGACATTGATGCTCGGGCAAGCCTGATGCACCTCGTGCGCAAAGTCGCTGGGCGTGCGGCGTGAGGTGGTGAGGA
>CAYJLP010000127.1:0-7701 GCA_964371115.1 uncultured Akkermansia sp.
TAGATGAGACCGTCCTTGTCGTCGACGAGGGTGGAGATGATGCCTTCCTTGGCTTCGCGGCCAGACTTGGCAGCGGCCTTGGCAATGCCCTTCTCGCGGAGGAACTTGACGGCTTCGTCCATGTTGCCATCACACTCGATGAGCGCCTTCTTGCAGTCCATCATGCCAGCATCAGTCTTGATGCGCAGCTCCTTGACCATTTGTGCTGTGATTTCAGCCATAGTGTGTTTTCTAGGAAAAAATGATTGAATGGTGAATTATGGCTTGGCCTTGTTGATGGCGTCGACCATTTCGGAGAGGATGAGGCGGATGGAGCGCACAGCGTCGTCGTTGCCAGGGATGGGGTATTCAACCGCATCAGGATTCGCCGTGGTGTCGGTGAGGACGATGACGGGGACGCCGAGGATGTGTGCTTCGCGGATAGCGATGTCTTCGTGGTCAGCGCCGATGGCGACCATGACGTCAGGTGTGCCACCCATGTTGCGGATACCCTGCAGGTTGCGGCGGAGCTTTTCACACTCACGTGCGAGGGCTGCGAGTTCCTTCTTGGACATGGACTTGAACTCAGGCTGCTTTTCGATGTTCTCCAGCCAGTCGAGACGAGCGATGCTCTTCTTGATGGTGCTCATGTTGGTGAGCATACCACCCAGCCAGCGGTGATTGACGTAGAACTGACCTGTAGCTTCTGCGGCGTCCTTGACAGCTTCCTGTGCCTGACGCTTGCAGCCGACGAAGAGGATCTTCTTGTTCTTGGCAGCGAGGGTGCTGAGGAAGTCAGTAGCCTTGATGAGGCACTTCTCGGTTTCCTCAAGGTTGATGATGTGGATGCCATTCTTCTGAGTGAGAATGTACTTCTTCATGTTGGGGTGCCACTTGCGGGTCTGGTGACCGAAGTGTACGCCTGCTTCCACCATCTTTGTAATGAGTTCGTTGATCATTGTGTTGTATGTATTGCTAGACCTTGTATCAGGCCTCGCGGGTGTGTGAAAGGAGCTGCCCCTTGCCCCCACAGCCTTTCGTTGTTCTTGAAGGACAGCTTGAGTGGGTGCAATAGTCTATAGATTTTTGTTCGGAATGTCAAAGCAAATGTGAGCAATATGATTAACAGGTAAGAATGCGCTCTCTGCGCTCACGCCCCCTGAGATCCCCGCGCAAGGCCATGGCGACGGGCAAAATAATACACTCCCAGCAGTCCTACTAGCACGACGTAAAGTACCACCATCGGCACCGCCAGCAGCATGCTCAGTCGCAGCACCAAGATCCCGCCCGACGGGCTCGCCCAGTGCAGCACATCGGCCAGCGCAATCACGCTGTAGAGCACCGACCACAGAGCGGTGATAATGCCCAGCACACTCAGGTAGCTCGCGCGCGCATCGCGGAATCGCACCCGTGCCACCCCATGCACACAGCCAGCACTCAGGGCTGCCAAGAAACAGCCCCCCACGATGACAGGATCCATGCTCTGCTTGTAGCTATAGTACACCAGCTCCAGCAGCACGCTGCACACCGCAGCTCCCGCCAGATAGAGGCACGCCATGCGGAAGAGTGGCGCCATCTGATGGTAGCTCAATAGATGATTCATCCATATCATAATCTGCATTATAGATCCTATTGTTATGGAGTCAAGGATAAATTGATGATTAGAATCATGATGTCTGGATATGACAAAGATGGCTATCTACTCTACCTCCCAGCTAGCTGCCACCAAAGCAAAAACGCATGCTGCTGACACCTCTCAGCAGCTTGCTCTGAGACGGCAATCTCGTTATTCATGATAAACAAGCCGCTGCCCCGAGAAATCTCATTGACAGCACCCCTCTTCCCCTATAGTATAAGCGAGACATCCCCTCTGTATCGCTATGTACAACCCCGATTTCAAACAACGTCTCATCTCCAATCTCGACCAGCTTCAAGCAACGGGTCTTTTCAAGAACGAACGCTTCATCGCCACCCCTCAGTCCTCCAGTGTCACGCTTCAGGACGGTAGTGAAGTGATCAACATGTGCGCCAATAACTACCTCGGCCTCGCGAACCACCCCGACCTGCAGAAGGCGGCAAAGGACGCCATCGAGCGCTGGGGCTACGGCATGGCCTCTGTGCGCTTCATCTGCGGCACACAGACGCTGCACCGCGAGCTCGAGGAGCGCCTGAGCGCCTTCCTTGGCATGGAGGACACGATTCTCTTTGGCTCCTGCTACGATGCCAACGGCGGTCTCTTTGAAGGTCTCCTCGACAAGGAAGACGCCATCATCTCCGACTCACTCAACCACGCCTCCATCATCGACGGTGTGCGCCTCTGCAAGGCCGCTCGCTACCGCTATGCGAACAACGACATGGTGGATCTGGAAGACAAGCTCAAGCAGGCCACGGCCGCGGGTGCGCGCAGCATCCTCATCTCGACGGACGGCGTATTCTCCATGGACGGCATCGTCGCGCAGCTCGACAAGATCCATGAGCTCGCCGATCAGTACGGCGCCATCGTCCACTTTGACGATTCGCATGCGACAGGCGTACTCGGTGCCTCGGGCCGCGGGACGCATGAACACTGTGGTCTCTTTGGCAAGAGTGACATCACGTCGGGTACATTCGGCAAGGCGCTCGGTGGAGCCTCGGGTGGCTACATCTCGGGCCCGGCTGAGGTGGTCGCGCAACTGCGTCAGAAGGCGCGCCCCTATCTCTTCTCCAATAGCATCATGCCCGCCATCGCCGCGACGACGATCAAGGTGATTGACATCCTTGAAGGCTCCAATGAGCTCGTCTCGCGCGTGCAGGCGAATGCGGTACACTTCCGCCGTGGCATGGAGCAGTGTGGCTTCAAGCTCGCGGGCGCGGGGCACTCCATCGTCCCTGTGATGATTGGCGATGCGGCTCTCTCACAGCAGATGAGCGCACGACTGCTCGAGCTCGGTGTCTACGCCATGGGCTTCTTCTTCCCCGTCGTCCCACGCGAGCAGGCACGCATCCGCACCCAGATGTCGGCCGCCCACACGACCGAGCAGCTCGACCGCGCGATTGACGCCTTTGCGAAGGCGGGACGTGAGCTCGGCCTGATCTAATTGATCCCCCAATTATTAGCAAGATACAAGAAGGCAGCTCGTCCGCGAGCTGCCTTCTTCATTTTTGGGGGCTAATTTCTCGTGGGTGCGATTCTCGAGAGCTGAGATGTTGAATGCTGAGAATATGAGCCCACCGCATCGAGAGCGTGCACGCTAGAGCGGCTTGATCAATATGGTCGCGCCGACAGTTTCAAAGCAGCTTTTGAGCGCATGCGCTTCGCTTTCGATGACCTTCTCCGCGAGGACGTAGGGGAGGTGGCGCAGAGCCCTCTTGGCATTGTTGTGCAGCATGTCAGGCTTGAGCCTGAGCAGCTCACTGATGACCTGAGCTTCACTACGACCGCAGTCAGTGAGCTCGACGGTGTAGTAGATACACGGGACTGACTCGGCGCGAGGCGTCGTAGCAGGGGCAGCGAGCTTGGCAGGTGCTACGGCGGGCTCGGAGACGGGATGACTCTCCTTGCAGGAGCTCAGAAGGCAAAGGAGGAGTGATAGGCTGGCGTATGATAGGCAGCGAGAGGGAGCATACTTCATCTTCAAAATCAATGGATGTTGCTCTCCAGAATATCAGATAGACTCTCTGAGTCAAGCTAAAAGCAGCAGGCACCCATGCGGATAAACGCATGGGTGCCTGCTCTGTGTAGACTGTCGTATCAGAGCCTAGCGACGCCCCTGAGCTTGCACGGGTGCAGGGACGACGATGGACTCCATCTTGACACCTACGCGGGTGGGGTCTTTGAAGATGATCGTGGCCTGCCCCTGCTTGCTCGAGAGCACAAAGCGCGAGGCACGGAGGCGTACGGCGGGCCTGCCACTCTGGAGAGTCGCCGAGAGCATGAAGGAGCGCACAGCACCCTCGCCTCCCTTGAGACTGTAGGTATTGTCACTCTGGAGACTGCGTCCGCCTTGGCGATTCGGCGCGATCTTGAACTCCTTGCGATCGCTGAAGTCGGACTTCGTCGCGATGAGCAGCGTGAGTGGGTAGGGCGAGAGGTTGAGGATATGCTGTCCGCTGGAGGGGATGAGGCTGCTGCTGAGCACCATGCCGCGTATCTTCGTCTTGCCATCTGTGTCCTTGTAGGGGAGCACGAGGCAGACAGGGCGGCTGCCCGATCCGTCAGGGATATTGATGACGCCCAGTGGGGGGACGGGCTTCGCATCGGGGCTGGCGGGGGTGGGGTCGCTGTCCCAGAGCTTGAGCTGCTCGCCACGGATGCGCACGCGATTGCTCACCGTGCGACCTGTGGTGGTGATCTTTTTGTAAGTCTTGCCGTCTTGGTAGTAGAGATCGCCACTCTTGAGACGCCCGCCGAGCGCGGAGCTGATGACGAAGCCTATACCTGTGTTGCTCTGGGCAGTAGCTTTATTCTGCGTGTCAGAGGACTGAGCCATGAGCGGGCTGCTGAGTGTGCCCGTGGCGAGCAGGCAGGCAAGAAAAAAGTTTTTCATATATATTCTGGTTTTCTATTTAACTGAAGTGACACACCCTTGGAGTATATCGGATGTATGCGAGATGAGTTGAAACTAGCTCAGTTTAGCAAGTTCACCGAGGGATGGCAAGGAGAAAAAGCAAGAAGCTCACAAGGAAAGAACGAATGAGAAAATAATTCGTATTACAGTCATCTAGAGCTATTTTTCACCATCATGAGCTTGAGCTACCAATGCGGACGTGGCATGCTGTAACGAAACAGGACACGGCGTCGCCATGATTCTGGTCGACGCCGTGCCTTGTGTTTATTTAGGGGCTCCTAAATCCTCATGATTTTAAAAATAAGCAAATACATAAAATCGCTTTACGAGGCATCCTTTGAATGCTTTTCAGCTGTATTTCTCCCGAATTATCGTCTCAAAGCTCACTCTGAGACGATAATTCGTGACAAATCTAGCACGAAAATCATCTCAGAATCTTGCCTCGCGAGAAGATAAAAGCCCCCTTTTTTTAAGCAGAAAGAAGCACCTATATCAGCTTCAGGCTATTCAGTGCCTCCTTCCAAAGATCCATCATATCCTCAGCAGAGTCGCCGTGGATGTCATAGACGTACATGTAGGTGTAGGTGTCTGTCTCCATAAAGAAGGCGTAGCAGCAGCGCGTGTCTTCGTTAGAGCCATACATCCACTCAGCGGTGTAAACGGGGTAGGTGAACTTCGCCGAGAGGGCATCGTTTTTCTTGAAGCTCAGTTCATCAACTTCGTCCACATTGCATACTTGCTCCGCGCACCTCTTGATATAGGACACGAGCATCGAGTCTCCACGGTGCGAGCGGAAGGCGGTGTTGATGATCTGGGTCAAGCTATCCTCAGTCAGGTCGGCGTAGTAATAGCCGCCGCGGTAGCTGTTGTCCTTCTTGATCTGCGTCATGCCGGTGAAGCGCAGTGAGCTGATGAGGACAGGCATGGAGGATTTCTTGCTGACTTTCTTTTCCAGCAAGAAGCTTTGGGCACCTTCGCTCTTGGCATCGAGTGTAGCCGTGATGGTGGATGAGAGAGCGAGGAGGGCTGAGAGAGCCATGGTGGTGGTGATATTCATGAGATGATATGGGGTGGTGGTGAGAGCATGCGCGAATGCTGCAGCATGCCAAGATTCAAATGAGATCCATACAGCGTAGAGGGATACTCTCAGTATAACCCTAATCCACTATATGTCAATCTAATTTACAGAAAATAAATAACAAATTCCACCCACAACGCAGGCTCACCCCTTACTTCACGGTGCAGCCATGCGACAAAAAATCCCCCTCGCTCCGTAGGGAGTGAGGGGGATTCGCCCTGGTATTGCCCCCTCGCGCTTGCGCGTGGGGGGCATGATGAGCTTTCGGACCTCTTAGAAGGCGAAGCGGTAACCAGCGGTCGCGCTGAAGCTATTCTGGTTCTCGCGGACTTCGAAGCTCGCATCAATGAAGATGCTGCTGCTGCCACTCATGATGGGTACGATGAGTCCAGCACCGACTTCCAAGCCGAGCTGACCGCGCTCGGCGCTCTTGATGCTCTGGACGGTCTTGCCCTTGAGCATGCTGACGTCAGCCTCGGAGCTGTCGTCGCCGAAGTCGGCCTTGGCCATCGCGCGCAGCGAGAGGACGGAGGAGCGGTTGTAGAGGTTCTCACCCACGACGGTCTCCATACGGGCACCGAGTCCGAGTGTGGCGTAGGCCATGCTCTGCTCGCCGACGTGGAGCGCGGCGTCAGAGCCGGTCTCGGTGTAGGCGTCGATGGTGCTGCTCTGGAAGGCGAGGCTGACGAGCGGCTGCCATGCGGTGCTGCTATCCTCGCTCAGCGCGTAGGTGTAGCCCAGCTCGTAGAGCACACCGATGGAGTTGCCATCTGTGTCGCCATCAGCCTTGTAGCTACCACCAGCGTAGCCGACGGTGCGTGTGGTGCTGATGTCGCTGAGACCACCGGAGACGACGAGTGTGTGCGCCCAGCGTCCCTGATGCATGCGGGCGAAGAAGCTCAGGTAGTTCGTATTGAGGTCACCACTGAGGCTATCTACATCACTAGTGCTGTAGCTGCCGTACATGGAGGTGAGGGCGAGACCGAGCGTGTAGCGCTCGCTGACGTTGACCTCCACACCGACGGTACCACCCCAGCTATCGAGGTTGTAGCCCGAGGCGGTGCCTGCTCCCGAGAGATCGGCGGAGCCTGTCTCGGCGTTGATCCATCCATTGTAGCACCACTCACCTGCTGTCTCTGCGGTGTCGCAGCCCATGCTCATGGTGCGGTTGCGGATGCTCTGGAGCTGGCGGGTCATATCTCCGCTAGCAGCCATGCCGAGTCCCGCGTTGCTAGCGCCCGCGACAGCGGAGGCGAGCTTGTCAGCTCCTGCGGTGTTGCCTGCAGCGATCAGATCGTCGAGCGCGTCCATGACGCCTGAGAGGTCCTGATAGGTGTCAGCATCGCCCTGTGGGTTGACCTCCAGCAGGATGTCATTGATCAGAGCGAGACCTGCCTTACCATTCTCTGTGAGCGCGTAGTTGCTGTAGAAGGAGGTGTTGACATCTGCGATGACTTGTCCGTTCTCATAGCGCACGTTGGTGAAGATCTTTTCCAATCCACCACCCAGCGTGATGTCGTCAGTCTCAATCGTGAGTCCTGCGGTGAAACCCGCAATCGCTACGCCTTGAGTTCCTGCCCCATCGGGCATGGTGAGCAGTCCGCTTGGATTGTCCATCGTGATATGCAGCGTGCTATCCGCATCCAGCGTGAGGCTGCCTCCATCGGCGAAGTTGAGCGTATCCTGCACCTCTCCTTCTTCAAAGAGTGTCTTGTTGAGCACGAGGGTGAGTGTACCGCCTTCCATGGTAGAAGCCTTGTCGACGGTCAGAGCCTGATCCGCAGCGGTCGCTTGGGAGAAGTCGATGGTGAGGTCAGTACCAGTCGTCTTGATCTCATCCATCTCCCCGCCTGCTGCGCCCATGATGAGGACATGTCCGCCACTGCCGCTGACGGTGAGACCATCACCAGCCTTGAGAGCTTGGTCGGCATCCTTCATTATGTTGAGCGTCGCACCCTCGTCCTCTGGCTCACTCTTGTACGCACCCGTGTAGATACCTCCGGCACCGTTGATGCTAAGCAGGCCTTCGACAACGGAGGTGGTCACCTCGTTGCCCTCTTCATCGACATTGGTCAGCTGACCGACGGTGAGCCCAGT
>CAYJLP010000128.1:0-913 GCA_964371115.1 uncultured Akkermansia sp.
TTTGGATGGTGATTAACATTTTCTTGAAGGCACTCTTGGAAAGATACTTTTCCATCGTGCTGATACCAAAGGTATCGCTCCCATAGAGGGCTGCTAGCTCCTCTTCCGGCGTCGTTGTTGTGGTCGTGATCATGTTGTTATCAGGATCTGAGAAGTATTGGTTCTCAGAGCAATAGATGTTATCTTCTACTTGCGTAGAGACGGTGACCCTGATAGGCTAACGAATTCTGTCAAGAACGATTAGTCGTGGTCTGCATGATTGTAAGTCCGAATTCTGATTTGTCAATACTTTTTTGAAGTAAAAGGCTGCATTCTCTTGTGGGAATGCAGCCTTGTCTCTTGTCTGTGGTGCTTTTAGCTTATGTGAAATTATTTTTTAAGACGTCTTGTTGATGCCCTGTTTGTCGTAGAGCTCGCGGTAGAGCTCGCAGCTCGCATAGAGCTGGTCATGCGTCCCATCGCCGATGATGTCGCCCTGATCAAAGACGAGGAGTCGCTGGGCGTGCTTGAGCGTGCTAAAACGATGAGCGATAATGAGTGTTGTACGTCCCTGAGTGAGTCGTGCGAGGGCTTCTTGGATCTCTCGCTCGCTCTTCGCATCCAGTGAGGCTGTCGCTTCGTCGAGGATGAGGATGGGCGCGTTTTTGATGAAGGCTCGAGCCATCGCTACACGCTGACGTTGACCTCCTGAGAGATTGCAGCCGCCCTCTCCGACCTCAGCATTGAGCCCCAGAGAGGAGTTGAGAAAGATGTCGCCGAGTGAGGCGGCGCGCGCGGCAGCCTCGATTTCTTCCTCAGTCGCGCCCGGTTTGCCCAGGGCTATATTATCCCGAATGCTTCCAGAAAAGAGCAACGCATGCTGTCCGACGAGAGAAATATGCTCGCGTAGGGAGGCTTGGGCCACATCTCGTAT
>CAYJLP010000128.1:923-7630 GCA_964371115.1 uncultured Akkermansia sp.
ATGTCGATGCCATCGAGGCGGATCTGTCCCATCGTTGGGTCATAAAAGCGGGGGATAAGGTTGGCAAAGCTTGTTTTGCCTGCACCGCTCGGCCCGACGAGTCCGACTATCTGCCCAGCGGGGATGTCGAGATGCGCACGGCGTAGAGCGGGTTTGGGCGCGTCCTTGCTGTAGGAGAAGCTCACGTTCTGAAGGCTGAGATGCCCCTTGACTGGCTCTTGCCACTGCTTGGGGGTGGCTGGATCGGGCATGGGATTGGGCTCATCAATGATCTCGCGCAGCCGCGCGAGTGCCCCCTGAGCTTCGTTGATACGGTTGTAGGCGCGTCCCGTGTGCTTCATCGAGTCGAATGCCATGTAGAGAGCCGCCGCAATCGCGAGGAAGTCGGAGAGACTCATCCCGCTGAGCTTGCCCTGAGCTAGCATGAAGGCGAGCGCGAGTGCCGTGGTGACTTCCATGAGAGGGATGAGCGCCTGTCGGTACTTCACTACCTTCACTACGGTGTTGCCGTAGGTCTGTGTGACCGTGCCAAAGTCTGCGATGTGCTGCTCCTCCATGCTGTAGGCGCGTACTTCACGCTGGCTTTCGAGATTCTGTTGGAGGATGGTGTTCATCTCTCCGAGGTCGCTCTGAGCCTGGTGCGAGCGTTTTGATATACGCTTACCAAAGGCAAAAATGGGGTAGGCGGCGATGAAGACAAAGAGGAGGCTGACGACAAAGAGCCAGCTTGCGCCATTCTGCATAATGAGAAAGAAGAAGGCTGCAAGCGCGCTGATGCAGGTGACGGGCTGCTTGATGATATCGTTGGAGGTGTGCGAGATGACCAGCTGCACATTCTGCGTATCTGAGACGATGCGGCTGAGGAGATCCCCCTTGCGCTGGCGCTCCAAGAAGGCGAGCGGTAATTGCTGAATGCGTGAGAAGACTGCGACGCGTATATTCTCCAAAATGCGCAGCGCGAGTACATTCACCACGACCGCATTGAGCCACATGGCGAGGCCGCGAATGATGAAGACAAGGGGGAGGCAGGCGCAGGCTAGTAGCAGGATGGTCGTTGTACTCCATCCCTCGATGTAGGGGCGCAGGCTCTCATGTGCTGCCTCTGTGCCCGAGAAAATGATGGGAAAGACGGCGTACACCATCAGTGGTAGACCCACGCCGCTCGCTCCCGCGGCGATTAAACCTGTAAGGAGCGCGAGCGTAAAAATACGCCACTGAGGCAGCATAAAGAGGCGAATGAATCGGAATAAGGAGCTCATGCGGTTGGTGTGGTGGTTGAGGATTCGTCATCGGAATCACTTGATGTCGAGTTAGCTTGAGATGGTATAGTAGTCGCAGATGATGGCTGCGCTGTTGCGGTGGGCAGCGGAGGAGTCGCCGAGGTGGGCGGCGGTGTTGCGGTGGGCAGCGGAGGAGTCGCCGAGGTGGGCTGCGCTGTTGCGGTGGGCAGCGCTGTTGCGGTGGGTTTCTTTGTGTTTTTTTGAGTCGGCGAGGATTTGCTTTGCTTAGAATTATTTTCTTGTGTTACCTGCTCGTCGTAGAGGCGCTTGTATAGTTCGCTTGTGTCATAGAGCTCATGGTGGCTGCCATCTCCTACAATGCGGCCTTGATCAAAGAGTAAGATGCGATCCGCTGTGCGTATGGTGCTAAAGCGGTGTGCGATAATTAGACAGGTATGCTGCGAGGCGAGCGAGTCGAGAGCCGATTGGATACGCGCCTCACTATTCATATCGAGGGCTGAGGTAGCCTCATCGAGGACGACGATGGGGGCATTTTTCAGGAAGGCTCGCGCGAGTGCGACGCGTTGCTTTTGCCCTCCAGATAGACCTGCTCCTCCTTCACCTATGAGCATGTCGAGACCCTGCTCATCTTGGCTGGTGAACTCATCGACGAGCGCGCGCTGTGCGGCGTCTTCGACCTCTGTGTTATTTGATTCGGGGGCTCCGACGCGTATATTCTCGCGGATGGAGCCGCGGAAGAGCGCGGGATACTGAGAGACCAGCGCGATGCTGCGCATGCGGTCATTGCGGCTGATCTCGCGCACATTCACACCGTCGATGAAGACAGAGCCTGCCTTTGTGTCATAGAAGCGGCAGAGCAGGTTGACGAAGGTCGTTTTCCCCGAGCCGCTAGGTCCTACGAGTGCCACATTCTGTCCCGCTGGGATGCGGATATCAATGTCGCGCAGGACGTCTTCGTCTTGCTTGTAGGCAAAGCTGACATCGGAGAAGCGGATTTCGCCGCGTGCGCGTTTGCCTAGCTGCGTGGGTTGCTCTGGCTCGGGCATATCACTCTGCGCCTCGAGGATGGCCCCAACGCGGATGAGCAGGGTCTCGACGATACGGCACTGATTCATCAGCGAGCCGAGACGTTTGACTGGTGTGTAGCAGAAGTAAAAGGCCGCCGCGATGGCGGAGAACTGCTCGAGCGTGAGTCCATCTGCTGCGCCGCGATAGAGCGCAAAGCTAAGTCCCATCGCGCTGACGATCTCAATAGCTGGGCTGAGACCTTGTTGCCAGACGGCGAGGCGTAGCATGCGGCGGCTGTACTCGGCTATATGCTGTCTCAGGGTGCCGACCTGGCGAGATTCAAGATTGAAGGCGCGCACCTCACGCTGGGCGCTCAGGCTCTCCTCGATGGTGACGTTGATCTGGCTGAGCCCCTCCAGTGCCTTGCGCATCTGCTTGACGACGCGACGTCCCACGAGGCGAACAATGGGCACACAAATGATGGCGATGAGCAGATTGCCCAAGAGCGAGGCGGCCTGTGAGCTAGCGAGCGCTGTATAGGTCAGATATCCAACGGCGAAGAGGAGGGTCAATGGCTGGATGATGATGTCGTTCATGATGGTGATCATGGACTGCTGGATGCTCTGCGTGTACTGGAGGATGTAGGTCATCCAGTCGCCGCGCTTTTTCTCATCCAAGTAGGTGAGCGGAAGGTGCTGCAGGCGTGCAAAGAGATCCTTGCGCAGATGGGCTAGCATCCCCATCCCAGCGCGCGAGAGTAGGTAGGTATTCACATAGGTCGCGACACCGCGTATCAGCATGACGAGCGGGATGAAGAGAACCGCTCCCCAGAGAAGGACGCTTTCATAGCTTTCCTCGGAGAAAAAGTAGTCTAGCAAGCTGATGAGAAAGTCGGAGGCCTTCTGAGGCTCAAAGACCACAGGGAAAATATGCTCCAACATGAAGGGGATACCAAAGCCTGCCATTGCGGCACCGACCACACCAGCTAGTATGCCCATGGTGAGGTCTCGCTTGTATGAGCCGCCGTAGTGACCTAGTATGTGGAAAAAGAGCCTTCTGCCCTGCTTATCATGTTTTGTTTTTTCTTTTGCCATATGCGCTGAAGCCCTAGTGAGGGCAGGGGGGGTAAAATGAGGAGAAATGCTGAGCGCGGCGTGGTGGTACGCCGCGATGGTATGCTAGTCTTTGAATGTGTGATATAAAATGGAAATGAGCTTATCTCAATGCCCTGAGCCAAGTCGTGCGCGGAAGTCGTCGTAGCTGAACTGCCGCAGGAGCTGCTGCTGCCCGTCGAGGCTTAGCAGGCAGAGGTCGGGGTGCATGACGCCATTGAAATGAGAGGTCTTGACCATCGTGTAGTGGCTCATGTCGTCAAAGACGAGCATGTCGCCTACCTCCAAGGGAGCCTCAAAGCTGTAGTCTCCGATCACGTCTCCCGCGAGGCAGGTGGGGGCTCCGAGCCGGTAGTCGTGTGATTTCTCTCCCACGTCTCCTGCCTGCTCATAGGATTCATGAGCCAGGCTCACCGCTGGAGTACCAGCATAGACGCCTGCCGCATGGGCGCGGAAGAGGTCGGGGCGGTAGGGCATCTCCAGCACGTCGGGCATGTGGGCTGTGGCGCTGACATCGAGGATGGCGTGCCTGTAGCCCATGGAGTCAAAGATGTCGAGCACCTCTGCGCGTAGCACGCCTGTGTGAATGCACCATGCCTCACCGGGCTCGAGGTAGACCTCGAGGTTGTAGCGCTCGCGTATCTCCTTGATGAGTGAGATGAGGGCGGCTCTATTGTAATCGGGTTTTGTGATCCAGTGCCCGCCGCCCATGTTGAGGTAGCGTATCTGAGGGGATTCCAACAGGTCGCCAAAGTCGCGCTCGACGGCACGCAGGGTGCATTCCAAATCATCAAATCCCTGCTCACAGAGTGTGTGGAAATGTAGCCCCGATAGACCGTCGAGCTCCTCAGGCAGAATCTGGTCGAGAGGAATCCCCAGTCGTGAGCCTGCGACACAGGGGTCATACAGCGGTGTATGGCCCGTCGAGTGCTGCGGATTGATGCGCAGTCCTGCTTGGAGCTCGCCTGCGAGGTAGCGGGGGTGGGCGCGTAGCTCGTCGCGGTAGCGCTGCCACTGGCTCATGCTGTTAAAGTCGATGTGGTGCGCGATGCCGCAGAGCTCGCGCAGCTCATCGGGGCGGTAGGCGGGGGAATAGACCGCGATCTCGCCTCCGATGAACTCCGCTCCTAGCTTCGCCTCATAGAGCCCAGAGGCACAGCAGCCCGAGGTATAGGGCTGGAGGATCTCCAGTCCCGCCCAGGTGGAAAAGGCCTTGAGCGCGACTAGGAGGTGCGCCCCGCTCTGCTCGGCGAGGTCGCGTAGGACGCGTGCCTGATTCATCAGGGCGAGTTGGGAGATGAGGTACTGTGCCATGGGGCTAGGGGTTCGTGTGTGCTAGGAGTTGTTGTGTGCTTGTTAAATGGATCAGCTCGCGGGGGTAGCTGGCACGTCGGGAGTCGCATCCTCGCTAGCTGCTTGCTTGGCCGCAAGCTCGGCTTGGAGTGTGCGCAGGACGGGTGTGAGGCGCTCGACGATCTGCTTGGACTCTAATTTGGTCGCGTAGCTGCGAGAGTTCTTGTTGACCTGAGTCGCGATGGTGGCGGCTGTGCGCCAGTGGTTGAAGGCTTCCGCATTCTTGTCGAGACTGCGCTCCAAATCACCGAGCGCGGAGAGGATCTTGATGAGCTGCATCGAGGGCTCATCGGAGAGCTTTTGGACGCGTTGCGCGATCTTGACACCTTGTAGGTAGGCTTCGCGAGCCTCGTCGAACTGCTCGTTGTAGCGCAGACCATCAGCCACACAACGGTAGGAGCTGATCAGGTCACTCGTGGCGCGGTTCACCTCGGGACTCCACTCTCCAGCGGGGATGGTGTCGCCCTGCTTGGGACCCAGAGCGGTGAAGATGGAGAGGTCGTTGTCGAGCTGTTCTTTAAAGTAATTCAGCGAGTCGGTTTTCTGCTTTGTGATTTGAGCGGCATCATTGGAGGGGATGGGCAGGTAGAGCAGGACGGCTCCGAGACCATTGTAGATGGAGCTCTTGAGCTGCTGGACATTCGTCTTTGCCTTTTCCTTCATGGGGAGAGATTCCCACTCCTTGAGGGCTAGCTCGTAGCTTTCAAATGATCGCTCCCATGCGCCCATTTCGCGCTGGAAGGAGGCGATGTCGACAGCGAGGCTCACGCGCTCCACGGAGACGGGCTGGGAGGCCATGGCCGTGTAGCAGGCCTTGAGATTCTCCAGCAGGAGGATAGCGGTGTCTCGTATGGTGGGGTTGCCCGCGGTGCGGTTGATGAGTTTTTTGATCTCGTTGTTGTAGAGACGATTGAGCTGTTCTTGCGCCTCCTCTAGCGTTTGGGCTGCCAGCGCTGCTTCTGAAGTGGGGGCAGCTGGTGTGGCTGAGGGGGATGCTGCGGCATTGGCACTCACATCGGCGGCGGGATCTTCGGTGGGTTGGGTAGCGGCAGTGGATTCTTCTTTGTCACCGCAGCTGGTGAGACTACTTGCTACCACCAAGCAGCCTGCGAGTGTCATCAGAGAGGCGCGGCGTGAGGTGGTGGATTGAGAGAAAATGTTTTTCATCCCGTCTATTTTAAGGGGCAAGCGCACCTTTCGTCAAGTTCTTTTCGTGCTCTCATCTTGTATTATAAGCAGAATACGTAAGAAAAGGCTCGGCCTCGTATCGAAATCAAATGGCATTCCCTCCACGTGGGAGAAAATGCCATTCGAAGAGTTTTTTGCGTGTCGCAAGCTTATGGCTTGATGACGGAGGCAAGAACGACTGTGCCGTTGTAAGGTGTGCTGATGTTCTCAGGAAGGGTGACTTCGCGGAGGCGGAGGGATTCCTTCATGCCTACGGGTGTGATGTCAGCTTCGATGCAGCAGGGGATGTTCTTGACGGTGCACTTGACAGGAATCTCGTGAACGATCTGGTGGACGACACCACCCATGCCGATACCAGCAGCTGTGCCGATGAGGTGCAGGGGGACGCGTGTCTTGACGATGCTGTCTTCGGTGACAGCGAGGAAGTCGAGGTGAGTCGCGTTGTCGGTGAGGAAGTTGCGCTGGATGTCCTTGACGAGAACCGCGATGGTCTGTCCGTCGAGGTCGAGGTTGACGATGAAGCTGTCGGTGGGCTGCTCGTTGAGCAGGATGCGCAGATCAGTCTTGGCGACCTGGATGTTGATGTTTTCGCCTACGACTGTACCGTAGATGACGCCAGGGACGAAGCCTGCTGCGCGGAGTGCATTGAGTTTGCCTGTGCCTGTGACGTCGCGCTTGGCGACCTTGAGGGTCGATGTTGCCATATAAGGAGTTTCTATAAATGGAAATTGTGGTTTGTTTGAGGTATTCTGACGTCGGTCACTCTATGTCGTCACCCGCCAGTTTGTGCTCACCCTAGACAGCG
>CAYJLP010000129.1:0-7574 GCA_964371115.1 uncultured Akkermansia sp.
AAAAATCTAACTTTTTTCTATATTAAGCACAATATAATTGACTAAATTCTCGTCATTCTAAATAAGCAAATACACAAAACCGCTTCACGAGGCAGCTTTTGAGCGCTTTTAGGCTGTATTTCCCGCGAATTTTCGTCTCAGAGGACACTCTGAGCCATCAATTCGCAAAAAATCCAGCTCTAAAATCATCTCAAAATCTTACCTCGCGAGAAAATAGAAGCCCTCTTTACTCCAAGGCTTGAGCTACATCATGGG
Source organism: uncultured Akkermansia sp. (assembly GCA_964371115.1). Taxonomy (GTDB): domain Bacteria; phylum Verrucomicrobiota; class Verrucomicrobiia; order Verrucomicrobiales; family Akkermansiaceae; genus Akkermansia. Next base: position 256 of record CAYJLP010000129.1, read on the forward strand.
ACGCGGTGTGAGGAGGCAGTGGCATTCTTCCAGCAAAAGCGTGTCTGTTGCAGATTATCAGCTTGATTGATCTGGTAGCATGCTCTATGCTCTGTGGCGTGGGCTCTGCTAGACAGAGGTTTCTTCTTCGTCCATCCCATTTTTCTGATATGAATAAGCTTAATTTATTGATTGTTTTAGTTATATTTGTGGTCGCAGCAGCGATCAGCGACGAGCTTAGCTTTGGCACGACGCTGCTGCTATCCATTCCCTTAGCCCTCACGTGCTTGGCCTACATGGCGCTCGCAGCCTTCCCATTGAGCAATCTGATGAAGCGTACCCTGATCCATTTCTTCATAGCTGGCGGGATGAGTGGGGCGGTGACTATTTACGCGCTGCTCGACTCTTCTCCGCTGGGTGAGGCGGTGTTCATCTTTGTGTTCGTCTGTGTGGTGAGCCTTGTTTCTACTTTTTGCATTCGCTTGCTCAAGGCTATCACGGGTATCAATTTGTTTGTCCTGCTCGATCCCTTTGCTGATTTCGAGGACTAGGCTCTAGGAGATGTGATGCGGCGGGCTTGTGCTCGCCGCTTTTTTTGTACTTGCTCGTTGCCCGATGGTTGCTTCTGGGTAGCTGGCGCGAAGAAACCCCGCGCTTCTTCTCAGAAGGGCGGGGTCGCTGTAAAAAAAGGGGAAACCCTGTACGCGTGCTTAGCGGATGGTCTTCACCGTGATGGCACTCTTACCGACGCGGCTGCGGAGGTAGTGGAGCTTCGCACGGCGGACTTTGCCGCGAGTGACGATTTCGATCTTAGCGATCTTGGGGGTGTGGATGGGGAAGGAGCGTTCTACGCCTACGCCAGAAGAAATCTTGCGGACGGTGAAAGCTTCATTGACGCCGGAACCGCGCTTGGCGATAACGATGCCTTGATAGATCTGTACGCGTTCTTTGCCACCTTCGATAACGCGGCAGTGTACCTTAATGGTGTCACCTACGTTGAAGGGAGTTACATCACTTTTCAGCTGCTCATCATTGATTTTGTCGAGAATGTTCATCTTATCTCCTTTTTGTTCTTTATCTAAAAAATTATACGAGTAAGCTCCCTGGGAGCACGTACGGGGTGCGCTATACTACACGATCTTGATCCTCTTGGCAATGCAAATTTGCATAAAAATGTGTTTTTTATTCACATTTACTTAAAAACATTTCACACTCAAAGAAAAATTAAGCGCTCAGCTGAGCTCAGCGTGGGAAATGCTGCTGCATCATGCGCTTGGCTGCCGGCAGATGCGGGCTGCTGGGGAATAGGGTGAAGATGCGATCGAGCGATTGGCGCGCCGCCTCGCGCTTGTTGTCCAGTAGCTGCGCCTGCACCACGCAGAGTGCGGCGCGTATCTGCACCGCAGGGTCGCGCGACTCGCGCACGATACGGGCAAAGAGCTCCGCCGCCTGCTTGTAGCGCGCCTCCACCATCGCCTTGCACGCCCGCATGCCGAGGTTCATCGCCACGGGCTTGACCTTGCGCGGGTAGGGACGGTAGAGGGGGTCTCCCATCACGATGCCCTGCCATGAGATAACGGGCGTCGCCATAGCCGAGGCCTCAGCGAGGGTGTAGCCCGCAAGCAGCCGCTCGTAAAAGATGTCCAGATGCAGCGAGCCTCCGAGGAAGGGCTCCCAGACATTGCCCGCCGATGCGTCCGCGCCTTTCATGAGCAGAGCCCCCACCCAGCCTTCGTGCGAGGAGCGCACATTGGTCGCGCTAAAGGAGTGCAGGTGTACGGCGAGCGCCCCAGGGGCGAAGTTGAATCTCGTCTTGCCCCGCGACTGCGGATCAAAGGGGCCTTGGGCCTTGCCCTCGTACCAGCCAAAGTAGACCACGGTGGGCGTGGGCATGGGGTAGTGCTCCACGAGCACGGGGCGCAGCGCATCAAGGAAGACGGGCTGCCCCGCACGCACCGCCGCCTTGGCGATATTGCGCAGCCAGGTATCTCCCTGCGGGTAGGGACCTCCCAGATCGACGACTGCCCAGCCCGTGAGCCCGCCCTGCTTCTCGACTGCCGCGGGCTGCGTGATCATGCGGCGAGCCGTCGTATCCGTCGGCGCATCAATGCGGCAGACAGGCAGCATGCGAAAGCCACTCATCGCGATGCCCTCGTCGCGCTTGAAGTAGGGATTGCTGAGCATCCCATCTATAGAATAGTCGCCCGCCCCCAGCAGCGCAAGCTCGCTATCGACGCTGGCGGCTGTGGTTTTCTGCCAGTCGACGGGCTTCTGCCCCTTCGCAGGAGGGCGCGCCGTGATGCGCAGGGGGATATCGGGCATGAGCACCATCGCGTAGATAGGATGGATGCCCAGCAGCCGCGATGCGGGGAAGTGCAGCTGACGCTCGCGGCCGAGGCACAGGAGCGGATCATGGATCTGCTTCACATAGACCTGAGTCGTGATATCACGCGTCGAGGCGGAGCAGTAGATGGGGAGCAGATTGCGCTCGGGGATCTGGCGCGTGCGCGCATAGAGGCTCGCGCAGTCGCGGCTCAGAGACGAGTTTGCATTATAAACCACGGCCACATGCTTGGGCTCAAGACTCTGAGCGCGTACAGCAGAGCTGCACAGCAACACGAGACAACAACAGCAACGAAAAACTAACTGGAACATAGACGTAGAGATAGAGAGGTGAGACAGCAAAAGGCGATTACTCGTTCGACATAAATCGTGACAGCATCGCGCGCTCCTCCTGCGAGTACGCCGCCTTGTGCCCCTGCGCATCGAGCCGCGCCGTCACCCAGCGCAGGCGCGCGGCGAGTCCCGCTGCCCCCGTGATCTCAAATGCCCACTGCACCGAGCTCACCCCCACGCGCAGGACATGCACGTGGACGACATAGTTCTCGAGAAAGCGCAGCGGCTGCCTGTACTCCGCCTCCAGCTGCACACGCGGCAGCATCATCTGCTGGGACATCATGCCCTCGAGTAGACCGCAGCTCGAGAGAGCCTCCGTCTCTGCCATCTCTGCATAGCGGAGAAAATTGCTAAAATGCACAATACGCGCCGCATCCGTCTCGTAGAACGCGACGCGGCCGTGGTACACGTAGCCCGATTGATCTTGCTTCTCCATCATGATGGGTAAATGGGGGGTGGGGAGAATTAACCGCTGATGGCACTGCTACGCCATTCACCACTCAGGCGGCGGCGCTCGGCGTCTCGATTCAGATCCCAGCCCTCTTCCTCCAGCTCGGAGAAGTTGATCGTCTTGCCATCTTTTGCAAAGCGCAGATAGAGCATCACGCGTCGCTTCCCATCGTCAAAGGTCAGGAAACGCAGGCGTCCGAGAGTTGACGCCTCCGTCGAGCTACTCTCACGCGCGCTACCATCGCGCAGGTGAGCGCGCTGGGCGGCGGGCAGCCTATCGAGACCGAGGTAGTGCTCTGCCTGCTCAATGGTCATGCCACGCAGTCTATCCAGCTTGGCAATGGGAGCGAGCACGCGGTAGGCAGCGTAGAGTGCAGGAGTCGTCGAGAGCATTGAGCCGCGTGTGAGCAGCTGGTACATACGCTCGCGATCACGCTGCTGGGCGTGCGCGGGCGTATCCATCATACCAGGGTAGATAGCAAACCACATCGCCAGCAGCGTGAGCAGCGATGAGATGAGCAGCCACTTCGCACGCCGAGCGGCGAGCATCTCGCGCATCCTGCCGTAGAAGCGCGCGACGAGATTCTCATCAGCAGACCCAAAGAGGAAACTCGCGCGCATGCGCCCCTGAGCGGCAGCAATCTCGCGCACCGTGCGTCCCTTCTCCACATCGAGCTGATGGAGCTCCACCTCATTGCCCTCGTAGGGCGGCAGTGGTTTGGAAAAGAGGAAGGCGAGCAGCCCAAGGCGCAGCATCACGCTGGAGGCGACAAAGATACCAGCGTAGAAAAGCCCCATCGAGAGCTTCCCATCCTCATAGTCGAGCATAGGCCAGAGCAGCTCGGGGAACCAGACGCGCAGGAGAGGCCATGCGATAGCACCTGCGATCAGCGTCATAAACCAAGCGGTGAACCAGACCACATTCTTCTTGCTACCGGCGAAACTAACCACATAGAGAGCGAGCAGGGCGAGCAGCCACAGGGCATTCTGGCTGAAGAAGCCGCCCTTGTCGAAGAGATCGGGCTCGGGGGCACCATAGAAAGAGACGGCAGGCTGAGGGAGAAAGGTATCGGGGTAGGACCAAGCGAGCAAGCAGGTGAGCGTGCAAATCGTAGCAAGAATGACACGTACAAGGAGGATGAGCGTTGACATATTTATCATTGTATGATTTTTTGCATAAGCTGTCAAGTTGCTCCCCTGTATTGTGCGCAGTAAAATGGATGAATAAACAAAGGTGTGATATGAGGATTTAGAAGCCCCCCCAAAAAAGTAATATGTAACCTCACCGCCGCAGCCAGCGCACCAAGCAATACACATACGGGTGCAGCGTCTGCACCCCCCACGTGATCCGCGGCATCAGCCCAAATCCTGGCAAGCGCCGACGCTGCGCCCACGACATCTGCCAAAAATACCCCTGCTCCCGCAGCTGCTCAAATCGCCGCTCAAAGTGCCGCAGCAGCCCCGCCAGATCCTCCCGCTCCGGCTCCCGCGCCACCCTCTCACGTATCTCCCCAAGGATAGCCTCATGACAGGCACAGCCCCGCCTATAATAATCCCTCGTCGCCTGATCCGCGCGGTAGGTCTCACTCAATGACAAGCCCGTACGCCGCTCCGAGGAAATATTGCCCGCATGACGCCTGTAGTAAAGCATCGTGCCATTCTTCACAATGATGAACTCTCCCAGCATCAGCGCACGCGTCGCAAACATCGTATCATCCAGCACCGCACAGATCGCTGGCAGCGGGGGGAAGAGCTCAAAGACCTCCCTCGACATCGTCATCATACAGCCCCACCACTCCAGCCCATGCACATTCTTGCCCGCATCCATGTCCGCCGCGCAACTGACCTCAAAGACAAGCTCATCATCAGACGGATTGCTGACTCTGGGCGGCTGATCACTAAACGGCTCGAGTCGCCCCGCGATAGCCTTCGCCTCAGGGTAGCGCAGGATGGCGAGCGCGGTCAATCGCGCACGATCAGGATGCAGGATGTCATCACCATCCACGCGCATGATCCACGGATGGCGCGAGAGCGAGACGGCGAGGTTCATATTCTCCGCGACGCGTCCATTCCTCTCCGCGCGATGCGCGATGACGCGGTGTCGCCCCGTGTACGCCGCCGCCATGCGCTGCATCACCTCAAAGGTGGCATCGGGCGAGCGATCGTCGCAGAGCACAATTTCGAGCTCACCCTCATAGTCTTGATCAAAGGCAGACTGGATGGTTTGCTCGATAAAATGCTCTTGATTATACCCCATGATGAGGATACTGATGGCGGGCCATGTGGGAGGAGAGTCGTATTGCACCTTAGTACCTTAGCAGATCACGCGCCTATTGTCAAGAGGCGCGCGCGCGGCAGCAGCGCAAGGCGCACTGGGGATTTTTTTTCTTGTGCCTAGGAGGCTATGTGATATTATTTGTAAATCATGAAGTTATTTTCAACCTCTGCTTTGCTCTGCTCGTTCGCCTTGGGCTCACTCGCCCAAGCGGCTGTTCCCAAGGATCTCCCCTTCCCCGAGAATTACATGTACGTCGATGAGGTGACGGACAACAAAAAACTCATGATCCCCATCGCTACCTACAAGAACGCCGCCGGTCAGCTGGTGGATGTGGTGGGCGTGATTCATGTCGCAGATATGGATTATTATGAGGAGCTCGATGAGCGCTTTGACCACTATGACCGCGTGCTCTTTGAGATGATAGATGGGCAGGATCTCGTGCGCTTCAAGACCCTGCAAAAGAAAGTCCAGTCGGGAGACGCGACGGCCGAGGAGCAAAAGGAGTATAATAACATGCTCAAGCGCTACCTCTCCAAGATCTCGGGGCTCTCTATCGTACTCGAGGTGATCACCACACTGCTCACGGCCAACACGGGACTCTCGCTCCAGCAGCAGGGCATCGACTATGCCAAGCCTCATTTCGTCTTTGCCGACATGACGCAAAAGGAGCTCAGCGCCGCGATGAAGAAGCGCGGAGAGACGGTGCTCGGCATCGCGCTCTGCGACATGCTGCTGGGTCATAGCAAGAAGCCCAAGACAAATCTCAGCTACGCGGCTCTGATGAAGCGCGCCAACGCCGAGGGCGAGGAGCGTATACGCCTCATGCGCGAGTTCCTCATCGAGTCGCTGCGCTATGGCGTCGAGCGTGGCGGTGGTATGATGAATACGGCCATCATTATCTCGCGCAATGAGAAGGCGATGGCGGTGCTTGATGACGTGATGAAGGATGACAAGATCAAGCGCATCGCGCTCTTCTATGGCTGCGCTCATATGCCTGACTTCCACGATAGACTGCTCGCGCGTGGCTACAAGCTCCAGTCGCTGGAGTGGCTGGAGAGTTTTTCTACGAATCTGCCTTGGGAAGATGAGGAGGACTACCAGGACGATGGGGATTCTCAAGAGGAGACAGCTGGCGACTCGAGCACTGGTCTCCTCGCTGTTATCGACAAGGACGCTGCGGAGAAGCATGAGCTGCGCTCCTCAGGCATTTCTCCTGTGATCAGGGGGACGCGTCAGAAATACTACTGGGATTTCGAATTCAAGACGCCGAAGAATATGAAGGTGATCAAGGTGCATGGCGGTGCCAAAAAGAGTATTAACGATTCTTGGGACTTTGAACTAGAACGTATGGCAATCAATGCCGAAGAGAACTCCGTGACGGTTTCTTATATCCAAGATAACGATCAAGCTCGCCAGCACTCTCTAGATACCTCTGTGCACGTCTTTCTCTCTGATCAAGAGCCTGTCACGCACAGGATGGTGATCTCGGACAAGAAAGGGACACTGACGCTCGGCGGGAAATCTCTCACCTATGAGCTCAAGAAGAAAAAAGGTGATAAAGACGATGAGTATCAGCTTCACTTGGGTAGCGATGATCAGGTAGTCGTCTATCAGGTGCGCCTCTATGCCCCAATGAAGAGCTGGGGCTCCAGCTGGTCTGATAGGAAGAAAGGCATTGATTCAAGCAGGACTTATCGTTTCCCGAAGGAGCTCAAGGGAGCTCTGCTCGAGTTCACCTATTACCCCGGGGAGTACACGGAGCTCGAGGTGCCTATCAAGGCGACGCTGAAGCCTGCAGCTGAGGCAGCTGAGGCGAAGTAGAGCATTTTTTCTTTTTTATGGCGTGCATCTCTGCGGGGATGCACGCTTTTTTGTGGGAGGGGGGGGGGGAGGAGGATTAGTTTGGCAGTACTTATTACTTTGGGTGTACTTAATG
>CAYJLP010000130.1:0-7568 GCA_964371115.1 uncultured Akkermansia sp.
TTCACCTCCGATGAGGATGGTCGCAGTACCCGAGGCTTTGTAGGCCATGCCCGCATCGTAGATGAAGGTGGGCGTGCCGCTGCTGCTGACGATGTCCTGATCGGGCGCGCTGACGCTGACCTCACCGTAGTAGAGGGTGTAGCCGCCTTCGACAGCTCCGACCATGCGGTTCTTGATACGTACATTGGCAAAGGTGCCGCGTGTCATGATGAGGTCGTTGCCACGGCGTGAGCCGTAGGTGTTGAAATCGCGACGCTCGACGCCCTGCTCTGCGAGGAATTTCCCTGCGGGTGACGTGGGCTTGATCGCGCCTGCGGGCGAGATGTGGTCGGTGGTGACGCTGTCGCCAAAGATGCCCAGAGGACGTGCATCGAGGATGTCGACGATGTCGGCTTTTTCACCTTTGCCGGTGAAGCTCTCGAAGTAGGGAGGGCGGTGGATGTAGGTGGAGTTCGCATTCCATGCGAAGGTCGCTCCTGCAGGTCCCTCGACGGCGTCCCACTCAGCGATATGGCTGCCATAGCTGCTGGTGTAGTCCTCGGGGGTGCAGGCTTCCTTCTGCGCTTCTGCGATCTCGTCGTTGCTTGGCCAGATGTCCTTGAGGTAGATGGGGCTGCCATCTGCAGCGCATCCGAGTGGCTCGCTGTCCATGTCGATGTCGACGCGTCCTGCGAGGGCGAAGGCGATGACGAGGGGGGGCGACATGAGGAAGTTCGCCTTGACGGAGGCGTGGATGCGGGCTTCGAAGTTGCGGTTGCCCGAGAGGACGGAGCAGGAGAGCAGCTCGTGCTCCTTCACCGCTGCCTCTAGCTGGGCGTTGAGCGGGCCTGAGTTGCCGATGCAGGTGGCGCAGCCGTAACCGACGATGGAGAAGCCGACGGCCTCGAGTCCTGCGAGCAGGTCGTTGTTGCTGAAATATTTCTCCGCGAGGCGGGAACCCGGTGCCATGCTGGTCTTCACGTAGGCGGGCACCTTCATGCCAAGGGCGGCGGCCTTCTTGGCGAGGATACCGGCTCCGAGCATGAGGCTCTCGTTGCTGGTATTCGTGCAGCTGGTGATGGCGGCGACGAGGATAGAGCCATCCTTGAGCTCCACATCGTGGGTCTGCCCCGACTCTGGGTTGCCCGCATCGCCTTGCATCTCTACAGGCACAGCGGGACGGTCGAGGGGAAGCTTGTAGGTGCTCTGTGTCATCTCGGCGAACTGGGTCTTGAGATCGGCGAGCGCGATGCGATCCTGAGGACGCTTGGGTCCTGCGACGGAGGGCTGGATGCTGCTCAGGTCGAGCTCGAGGACGACGGAGTAGTCGATGTCTCCTGCCTGAGGCATGCCAAACATCTCCTGCGCCTTGTAGTACGAGGCGACGGTGTCCACCAGCTCGGGGCTGCGTCCCGTGGTCTGGAGGTAGTCGAGGCTCTGCTCATCAAGCGGGAAGAAGCCCATGGTGGCACCGTACTCGGGTGCCATGTTCGCGATGGTCGCGCGGTCGGGCAGGGAAAGGGAGGCGGCACCCTCGCCGAAGAATTCGACGAACTTGCCAACGACGCCATGCTTGCGCAGTAGCTCAGTGACGTAGAGAGCTGCATCAGTCGCGGTGACGCCTTCGCGGAGCTGGCCTGTGAGGTTGACGCCGACGACCTCGGGGACGAGGAAGGTGACGGGCTGGCCGAGCATGCCTGCCTCAGCTTCGATACCCCCGACACCCCATGCGACGATGCCGAGGCCATTGATCATGGTGGTGTGCGAGTCCGTGCCGACGAGGCTGTCGGGGTAGTAGACGCCGTCCTGCTCCATGACGCCGCGAGCGAGGTGCTCGAGGTTCACCTGATGGACGATGCCGGTGCTGGGGGGGACGACGGAAAAGGTCTCAAAGGCCTGCTGTCCCCATTTAAGAAATTCATAACGCTCCGTATTGCGCTCGAACTCGCGCTGGAGGTTTTTCTTGTAGGAGTCGGGGAAGCTCGACCAGTCTACCTGCACGGAGTGGTCGACGACGAGATCGACGGGGACGAGTGGCTCCATTTTCTGAGGATCGGCGCCGAGGTCTTCGACAGCAGAGCGCATGGAGGCGAGGTCGACGAGGAGAGGGACGCCTGTGAGGTCTTGGAGGATGATGCGGGCGACGGTGAAGGGGATTTCATAGTCGCCGGGGTTCTTTGCATCCCATGCCGCGAGATTCGTCACGTCGTCTTGCGTGACCTTGAGTCCATCGCAGTTGCGAAGCAGGCTCTCGAGGACGATGCGCAGCGAGATGGGCATGCGAGCGATGCCTGCATAGCCTTTCTCAGCGAGTGCAGGAAGCGAATAATAGGAGCCTTCGTTGCCAGCTCCTGTTGTAAATGGGCGTACGGTATCCTTCATCATAGCGTGTATTTTTTTTGTGCGTTACTCGCGCGAGTATACACACTCTTTGCCATATTGCAAGCTAATTTTGTGGAACGCAGGGAGGAACAAGGAGCAAGCCGCTAGAATCGCATGTCCAAGCCGACAGTGAATTGCAGTGTCGGCCTGTAGCGTGCGTCGAGCTCAGAGTCGCGATCGCCATGGCGATACTCGATGTCCATGTCGGTGTAGAGGGGCATGCCAAGCTCAAGTCGTATGATGCGCTGCGGAGTCTTGGATGGGGCGATATTGTACTCCCATCGAGCTCCAAGCACGACACTACTCACGCTGAGATTGCGCGCTCCGCGATCCGTATGTATCGTCCATGATTCCGCATCGTAGCGGGCAAAGGCGGCGATGGTCTGGTGCTCGGAGATCTCGTAATGCAGCAGCAGGGTGGTCTGATCAAGCTCCACGTTCCACTGCGGGGCGAACTCCCAAGTAAAGTTAGCAAAGGGAAGAAAGCCAAAGAGAATAGAGCGGGGGAAATAGCCTACACCGACGCTATAGCGGAAGTCATCCTTGTGCTGGCGGCTGTAGGCGAAGAAGGCACCGATGGAAGCGGAGCTATTCAGCGTCTCAAAATCCGACGCCAGCGAGGGCGTCATCATGAAAAGAAAGCTGTCCTTCTGCCGTCGCAGCATCGTGCCCAGAGGCAACGTGAATCGGTAGAGATCCTCATGATCCAGCCTCATCTGATGGCTGCTATCAATATGGGTGTAGGAGAAGCTCAGCGTGCCAAGCATGAGCCAGTTGGCATAGCTCGTCTTGCGCGGATCCCAGAGGGGGAACTCCATATCAACCTGCTGCATCCCAAAGCTCGAGTCTCCGTGCCGCTCATCGCTCGAGAGCTGCATCATGTAGTGTCCGTAGCTCGGTATGCCAGGCGCGGGCGGTAGGCCAAAGCGCCAGCTCTGATTCTGCGGCTCTGTGGGTGGGGTGCCTTGAGCGCAGGCTCTTGTAGAGCCAAGTCCGATGATAGAAAATGCCGCGAGGCCGGTGTAGGTGAACTTCTTGAGGGGTGAGATTTGCATGGGGTGAGACTGACAATGCCATAGTTAGTATGATATTGTCAACGTAAAAATCTATTTGATAGCGAGCACCTATCAACTGTCAGTGGATGCAAAATAACGCTGAGCTGCTCCCTTGATATCGAGCAGGACATCGTGAATATCCATTTGACTGGTATCGAGTGTATAATGAGCGGTCTGCTCATAGATAGGATACCTCTGCTCGCAGAGCGTGATGAGGCGCGTCCGCGCGCATCCTGGTTGACTGAGTAGCGGGCGGTGATTGCTACGTGAGGTGCGCTCATAGAGCACATCTGCATCGACGCGCAGCCACACGACAAAGCCGAGCCTACGCATGAGCTCGCGGTTCTCATCGCGCAGGGGCACCCCTCCGCCTGTGGAGAGGATGCAGCCCTCGGCTTTGCGAGGGCTGTCGACGACGAGGTAGCGCAGCAGTGCTGTCTCTAGCGAGCGGAAGTGCGCCTCGCCCTCCTCCTTAAAAATCTCGGGGATGGTCTTGCCTATCTGCTCTTCTATGAGTGTATCCATATCGAGCATGGGGCGTTCTAAGTCAATACTCAGCGCGCGACCTACCGTCGTCTTGCCACAGCCCATCATCCCAATAAGGACAATGTCCCCCCCCTGCTTTTGTGGCAGATCGGAGAGACCTGAGCCCATGGAGTCGCCTAGTGAGAACATGCGCTGCAACATGGAGATTAAGCCTCGAGGATGACCTCACCGCGGAAGACGATGAGAGCGGGACCGGTGAGTGTCACATCGCTGAACTCCTCGCCCTGACGCTTGAAGCCAATGGAGAGGATATCACCACCCGCGACCTGTAGGCTGATGGGGGAAGGCGCATCAGTGAGCAGCGCATGGACGAGAGCTGTTGCCGTCATGCCTGTACCACAGGCGAGTGTCTCATCCTCGACACCGCGTTCATAGGTGCGGATCTTGAGCATCTGAGGCTCGATGACCTCGGCGAAGTTGGCATTCGTCCCCGCAGGGGCAAAGGCTTCGTGGTAGCGTAGGAATGCGCCCTTGCCCTTGACATCGAGCTCATCGAGGTTGTCGAGATAAGCGATCGCGTGGGGGACGCCTGTGTTGAGAAAGTGTACGTCGGCGGGCAGCTCAGCGGAGCAGGCCAGCGCATTGAGGCGCAGGTCGTGGGGTTTGGTAAGACCGATGGTGACGGTGTCGTCTTCTTCGTTGACGCGGCCAGTGACGATGCCAGCCATGGTTTCAAATTTCCATTCGCTCTGCTCGCTGTCGGTGAGGAAGTCGACAAATGCGGTGAAGCAGCGCGCGCCATTGCCGCACATCTCGGCTTCTCCGCCGTCGGAGTTATAATAGCGCATGCGAGCGTGAGCCTTGCCCTCGGCAGGCTCGACGGCGATGAGACCATCCGCGCCAACACCAAAGCGACGATCGCAGAGTGAGGCAATAATCTCACGGGTGAGAATAGGGCTCAGCGAGCCGTCGCGATTGTCGAGCATGACAAAGTCATTGCCAGCTCCTGTCATCTTGTAAAATGAAATCATCATCAGCGTCGAGTCTAGCACACCCCGCGCGCAGATGCAAGCGCGACTTTAGCAATGACGGGGCAGATCCCGCGTGCGTCCGCGTATTACTCCTTGCAGTGAGTCAGCTTCTTTGATAGGATAGATGGCGATGAGCGCAGGCTACGACAGGGATCACATATTGGCAGTACTCAAGGAGAACTTTGGCTTTGACGCTCTACGCTCAGGACAGGACGAGGTCGTCCACGCCGTCATGGAGGGGCGCGATACGCTCGCCATCATGCCCACCGGCGGGGGAAAATCACTCTGCTACCAGCTGCCCGCCCTCTGCCGCGAGGGGCTCGTCATCGTGGTCAGTCCTCTCATCGCACTGATGAAGGATCAGGTCGATGCCCTCCAAGCGCGCCAGATCCCCGCAGCTGCCATTCATTCGGGACTTTCAAACGATGAGTACAGGCAGGTGCTGCAAGATTTTTACCGTCAAGAGCTCAAAATCCTCTACGTCGCGCCCGAACGCTTTGGGCAGATCAGCTTCATGGACTCCCTGCGTGAGCAGCAGATCTCGCTGCTCGCCATCGACGAAGCGCACTGCTTGAGCCAATGGGGTCATGACTTTCGCCCCGATTATCTGAGACTCGGTCGCGTGCGCGAGCAGCTGGGCTACCCTCAGACGATAGCCCTGACCGCGACGGCGACTGAGCAGGTGCGCCAGGACGTGCTCCACACGCTGCAGCTGCGTGATCCTGCGGTCGTCATCAGCGGATTTGCCCGTGAGAATCTCGACTTTGCCATCCGTCACTGCGATCGCCGACGCGACAAGTTCAAGCGTCTCTGCGCGCTCGCCGAGCAGTGGAAGACAGGCATCGTCTACTGCTCGACGCGCAAGAACGTCATGCTCGTCTTCGAAGAGCTCAGCAGCAAGGACTGCGGCAATGTCGTCGCCTACCACGCGGGCATGACGGACGAGGAGCGCGAGTACTCCCAAGACGCCTTCATCTCGGGGCGCGCCGATATTGTCGTCGCGACGAATGCCTTTGGCATGGGCATTGACCGCGCGGATGTGCGCTTTGTCGCACATTTCGAAATCCCTGGTAGCGTGGAGGCTTTCTACCAAGAGGCGGGGCGTGCGGGGCGTGATGGGAAGCAATCCGCCTGTGAGCTGCTCTTCAACCATGCGGATCTGCGCACACAGGAGTTCTTCTTTGAAGGCAGCAACCCCTCTCCCCAGCTCATACGCTCTCTCTATAGTTTCCTGCGCTCTCAGGCCGACCCCGAGACGCATCAACTGGAGATGACGGTGGATGACATGTCGCAGAATATGGGTAAGGATATCAACCCCATGGCTGTGGGCTCTGCTCTCTCTGTGCTGACGCATACCGACGCCATCGCGCGCTACGACATCCCTGGGCGACTCCTACGCGGGACACGCATTGTCAACCCACAGCTCGCCCCCGCGATGCTGCTGCTGGACGAGGATAGGATTAATGAGAAATCGCGCCGAGACCACCTCAAGATTGAAACCATCACACGCTTCGCCTACTCCAAGCAATGCCGCCATCAGTGGATACTTCAATACTTTGGCGAGGGGGACTCTGCGCCCTGCGGGCACTGCGATTGCTGCGCGGGCTCGGGTGGAGATGGCGCAGCGGTGGTAGAGGAGGTGAAGGACGACCGACTTGACATCATCCGCAAAGCACTCGCGGGCGTCGCACGCGCCTCACGCCGCCGCTCAGACGGCGGCTGGGAGGGCATCTATGGGCGTGGCAAGATCATGGATATGCTGCGCGGCTCCAAGGGGGCGAACATGCACAGCGGACTGACGAATCTCTCCACCTACGGCATTCTCTCAGATCTCAATGACAAGCAGATCAAGGGGCTCTTTCGCGCGCTCCAAGACGCGGGCTACATCGAGCGCAGCGGGGCGGAGATGCCGCTGATCACGCTCACGGCTACAGGCAACGCTGTCATGATGAATCGCGAGCCAGCGCGCCTCTGTATGAAGTGGGTCACGGGTGATGGTCCTATACGCCCGACGCGGGAGAAATCTGAAAAAAAACGCCGCGCGCAGGCGATCTGGGACAAGGCGATGGAGCAGCGGATGGACAAGGAGCTCTATGAACATCTCGCGGAGCTACGACGTGACATCGCAGCGGAGCATGGCATGCCTGTCTACCGCATCATGAAGACGGATACTCTTCAAGCTCTCGCGCGATTGAAGCCCACAACTATCGAGGGGGCGGCGCAACTCAAGGGTATAGGTCCGTGGATACGCGAGCATCATCTTGCGGCCTTCATTGAGCTGATTGCGGATTACGAAGGGGTTTGAGGCGATCCATCATGCACCGAAACCACAAGGTGTGAGGTGCAGCGTCCAGCAGCTCAAATATTAAGGGGGCTTCTCTTTGTTTTTTGTGAGTAAGAAGGCTTGCTCTGCTGGGGAGAATTCTATCTTTTTGTAGGCTGCTAGGAATAGCTCTCTGAGATGTTCATGGTTTAACCTGCTGAGCAAGATGTCTATGTTGTGGAGGTAGTCGCTTACTAGTGTAAAGTAACGTTGATTTTTTCCAAAATAAATCTTGCTAAAATACTATTGGTGATGTAAAATAGTGTTTCAATAAAGAATATTACTATGGCAAGACAACGTAGAATACAAGTA
>CAYJLP010000131.1:0-7561 GCA_964371115.1 uncultured Akkermansia sp.
TCGCCGCCTGCTGCAAGGGCGCGGGCATGATCAGCCCCACGATGGCGACGATGATTTGTCTGGTGACGACCGATGCGGCCGTCGCGCGTGAGCATCTGGATGTGACCACGCTGCGTGGTGTCGAGCAGTCCTTCAACTGCGTGACGATTGATGGCGACATGAGCACGAATGATACCTGTATCGTCATGGCCAATGGAGCCTCAGGCGTGGAGCTCTCGCCCGAGTTGGCTGACTGGGCGCTCTTTGAGCAAGCCCTGCACCACGTCATGCTCGACATGGCGCAGCACATCGTGCAGGACGGTGAGCGCGTGACGAAGTTCGTCACCGTACGCGTCGAGGGGGCCGCCTGTCCAGAGGATGCGCAGATGGTCGCCGAGGCTGTTGCGAAATCTGCTCTGGTGAAGAGCTCATGGAATGGCAACGACCCCAACTGGGGACGCATCATCCATGCCGTCGGCTATGCGGGAGCTCCCATCGTGGAGGAGCTGATTGACATCGACATCGCGGGGCTGCCCGCCTGTCGTGCGGGTGAGCAGACAGACACACCCAGCGATGCGCTGCGCGAGGCGGTGCTCGTGCGTGAATTCGAGGTGCGTATCAATCTCAATCAGGGCGAAGCGCTGCACACCGTCTACACCACCGACCTCTCACCCGAGTACGTCGACTTCAATCGCTCCGAGTACGCCTACTGGAATCAGGCAAAGAAAGACGGCCTGACGAAGTAATCTTTTTCCACAATCCTACAATTATCGCCCGTGGCAGGACAGCGCGTCCGTCACGGGCGCAGTGTTTGCAGCAGACGCCCATACAGGCGCAGGAATCCCTCATGTGCGATGCCGCACCTGATGGGCAGCTCGATGGCGCAGCGCAGCCATCGAGGCATCCTGCGCAGCGAGACGAGCGGGTAGGGGATGCAGCGCGCCCACGGGCTGGTCTGCCAAAGAGTAAAGAACGCCTCCTCGAAGGGCAGCTTCGCCCCCGTGAGGATGTTGGGCTTTGTTGCGGCAAAATGAATGAGGTGTGGCTGCGCGTAGGCCTCGCGTGCCTCCTGCGTCTCGCCACTCATATCCAGCGCGAAGAGCGGGATGACATTGTAAGAGAGTGGCACTGTGGCGATGCGTCCGCGCAGCACGTGGTTGAGCACATCTTGATCAGGCCAGTAGAGCCGCTCGGCGGGGATGGCGCGGCTACAGGCGATGAGCTGCTGCGTGATGCGCTGCTGCCTCATACGAGTGAGGTCCATCAGCAGCAGGCTTGAGTAGTAGTAATGCTCCACGGGCTCGGCATCGGGGAAGCCGAGGCGCGCGGAGAAGCCGTGTACATCCTCTTGGTATGCCTCACGGTGCGCGCCGTAGACAAGCCAAGGGCAGGCCGCCAAGACCTTACCCTCCAGACTCGTCTCCCAGAGAGCTCCCAGATCGCGCTGCACCATGATATCGCAGTCCAGATAGAGGACGCAGGCGATGCTCTCAGGCAGCAAGTCGGGCAGCAAAAAACGATAGTAAACAGGTGTAGGAAAGCGTCCCTGTGCCGGCAAGTCGCGCAGCGCTTCGCCCATGTCGTAAAAATGCAGCTCCAGCCCCAAGGGGGAGAAAAACGCCTCGTCGAGCCCCTGATGCACGATGTGGATGCAGTAGCACTCGGGACGCTCCAGCGCGCGCTCTAGCGAGTAGAGCGCGAGCGCGAGAGGGACTTGGAAGTCCCGATCTGCTGCAAAAGCGATATGACGCTGCTCTTCCATAAGGATACAAGAGATACTAGATCTTGAGGCGCTTCGCCAGTAGAGGAATCATGCTGAATGCCGCCGCGCTGAGCGCGCTGAGCAGTACCGCCCAGTCGCCAAAGCGCGCGTAGATCGTCAGCCCCGCCTCCTTGTCCACAGGCAGCACAGCATAGCTGCTCCCCGCCACCCATGGGCGTCCCTGCTCATCGCGTAGCTCGTCCATGAAGGCACCATTGGGCGCGATGGCACAGCTCACGCCCTGATTCGCCGCGCGCACCATGGGGCGGCGCAGCTCGATGCAGCGAAAGGCGGCATTGCGCGCCTGCTGCTCCCCGCAGGCGGAGTGCTGGAACCACGCATCATTGCTGATATTGACGATGACTTGAGCACCCGAGCGGGCGAATTGACGGATGAGACCTCCCACCGTATCCTCATAGCAGATGGCAGGGATCACCGAGATAGACTCTTGCGTGCCAGGAATCTTCACGCTGATAGGCTCCGTGCCCTCCCCCGGGATGATCCCATCGCCCGTCTGTGTACCTGTGATCTCGGAATAGGCTTGACCTATCCACGCTATATCCTGAGCCAGCGGGATGTATTCGCCGAAAGGCATGAGGTGCTGCTTGGACACACTGCGAATGCTGGCAAAGTCATCTTCGATGATGACCATGGAGTTGCGCATGCCTGAGGGCTTGGTCGCGCCCTCGTTGTAGCCCTTGATCAGGTACTCATCCACCCCCGAGAAGAGAACAAAATCCTCTCCCCCCATGCTGCGCACGAGTGTGCGCAGGGCTGGAAGCCCTCGCGTCTCGTGGAAATAGAGATTCTGCGATGTGAAATCTGCAATGCGCTCCCCCCTGTCCGCATCGAGCCAAAAGGAGTGTGGCAGCGCGCTCTCCGGCCAGATGACCCAGAGCGGCAGCTGCTGCGTGAAGCCGAGCTCGGGGTGCTGCTTGGCGAGCTCGAAGGTGTCTTTTTGCACCTGCTCAAAGCCGTGCGCCGTCTCCTCGAGGTATTCTGCAAAGAGGGGGCTGCGCTGGTAGCGCGGCATGTTGATCTTCTCCACCTGCCCGAGGTTGTTCTGCACCGCGAGCACAGGGAGCTGGAGCACGCCCTCCTGCGCAAAAAGCTGACTGGGAGAATAACGCTGCGCCAGCGAGAGACCTCCCATGAAGAGACCAAACACGAGCAGCAGCACCGCATAGAGATCCCACGGGCGGCAGGTCTTGCCCACCGCCTTGAAGTGCAGGTAGCAGCGGCGCACCACATTGAAAAAAATCACCGCAAAGAACACGGGCAAAAATGACAGAGCCGCCGTCCCGACGAACTCCGCCCACTGCGCCAGCGAGAGCCCCTCATAGAGCGCCATGCCCATACTATTCCACGAGAAGCCCAGCGTCCCATGCGCGCGCAGCCACTCCACACAGACCCAGAGGCAGCCTAGCCCGATGGCGCAGCGCAGTGTCGTGAGCATATCGAGCATCGCCCACTGCTTCCACGCGCGGCGCTTGAGCGCGTTCTGATCGAGTGCCAACATGGTTTTGGATGAGGGGGCAACGGCCCACTCCGACTCATCAGGACTCGCGCTGAGCTGAGGGCGCAGCAGCGTCGCGGCACAGCCCGCCCAGAGGGCTGGCAGCAGGGAATAAAGGCTCATCAGCGGGACGAAGGCCACGCCGAGAAAGAGCCATTCATTGATACGAAACACATCCCCCACCTCGTGGATCCACCAGAAGCTCACGCAATACCAGCCCATCCCGTAGATCCAACCATAACCGAAGGCGGCCCAGAAGCGCAGGGGGCGCGTCCAGAGCACCAGCAGTAGGGGCAGCAGCCCCATCCAGACAATGATAGAGATATCATAGGGGAGAAAGGCCATCGCCATCAGTACCCCGCCGAGCAGGCTGATGAGCATACGCAGCCAGCGATGCCCCAGCAGGGAGCAGATGCGCGGAGGCGCGCTTTTCTTCTCCTTGGATAAACTAGGGCTCGGGGTTATCGGTGGAGGGGGTGGGACAGAGGGAATTGGGGATGCAGACATGATAAGAGGCAGAGAGATCAGGAATCACGCTTAATTGCTACTCGTTTGGAGCTTGTTGGGCGCGATCGTCTTGCTATAAAGTTGTTGAATCTCGGGCTTGCCGTCGAGCTTGTACTGCACCTTGACACTCCAGAGGGGGCGATGCTCGCTCGCCTGATGGATGAGGTATTCTTCCACCGTCTTCATCCCGCCTAGGGGGTAGAAGGTCGCCTTCATACCTTCTGTTTTGATATTGAGATCTTGGATAGCTGCAAAGCCTGATGCGCCAAAGGGCAGCGAGATAATGTCACCGACGCGCTGGTCGCTCTCATTGTGAAAGCTCACCATCAGCGTGCCGCCCTGCTTGACATCCTCCAGCGTGATCGTCGCCTGAGGGTAGCAGGCGACACGCAGCTTCATACGCTCGTTGCCCTCTGAGGAGCACCATTCAGATTCGATCTCACTGATGGTGAACGCATCTGTCTGCCAAGGCGTGGCCTCTCCATGCTCGCGCCAATCTGCCGTGGGGATACGACTCTGAACATGAAAGATAAAGATGGCAAAGCCGCACACAAAGGCAAACAGCGTCGCACCTATCGCGGCAGTGCTATAGAGCGGGAGCTTTCTTTTGGGCTGCTGGCCAGGTGTGGCAGGTGTGACGGGAGCTGCGGGGCTATCCACGGGATTATTCTGCGGGGCTTGCGACTGAGCTTCTTCGTGGGGGGGCTGATCTTGCATGAGGGTATTCTGAACTGAAAAAATGCCTCTTGCAACAAAAAAACATTGCATTTGCCGACAAACACGTAAAAATAGGCGTAGACAAGCCCCTAGAAATGTGATGCCAGAGAGAACAGAAAGAGTAGAGAAGAACGCGGCGGGGAAATTCTACGTCGACAGCAGCTGCATCGACTGCGACCTGTGCCGTGAGAGTGCGCCGGAGTTCTTCTGCCGCGATGATACGGAGGGTATTTCCTATGTATGGCAGCAGCCTCGCAGCAGCGAAGACATCGAGCTCTGTGAGGACATCGTCGACTCTTGTCCCGTCCAGTCCATCGGCGATGATGGGGAGGCGCGTGACTAATTTCGCTAGCTTTTTTGCTGCGTGAGTGCTACTGTAGAGCAACTATGGCGAAACGATCTGAAGACAAAGCCGACCAAGAAGAGCTGCTAGGCGAGTGCAAGAAGCTCGGACGCCGCCGCTATTCACTCGTCACCTTCCCCGATGGCTCCAAGCGCATCACGCATATTGGGACGCGCGCTCGCGAAGAGCGAGAGCAGGTCATGGCGGACTTCCTCGGTGTGACCATCGACCGCTCGGAGCGCCTCTCGATGCGCGGCATGCCCTCCATCCTCAGTGAGATCTCGGAGCGTCTGCAGATACGCGAGGAGACGCTCGCCCCTGAGATGCTCGCCGAGGCGTGGCGCACGGCGATGGGGGATTTTTTTGCGACACAGGCGGAGCTCTTTTCGCTCTGCGATGGGCTGGCGACCATACGCACGCTGCATCCCAACCTGCGCTTCGAGCTCAATAGGATGAAGAGGCAGGTGATTGCCAAGCTCAATGAGCAGCTGGGGGCGGGCAGCGTGAGAAAGCTACGCATCATCCAAGCGTAGAGGGATAATACGCCTCAAGAATGGTTTCTACATCTTGTTTCGTGAGAAAAGAGGAGCAGCTCTCGCTCTTACTTTGGCCGGAAGCCTGCTTTCTTAGCTGCTGCGTACGCGCCTGCGCTGGCGGCTCTTGTTGCGGCGTACCTTGTCCATGCGCTCGCGCAGCGTGCGTAGCTGCTTGGCGTCATGGGTGCTCATGAGTGATTGCCATTCTCGCGCCTGAGCTTGGATGTCTTCATCATTTGGACGCTCGCTGAGCAGGTAGAGGAGACGCTCTCGTGTATCAGGTGAGATATCCGAGCGGCTCAGCAGTAGCTCAAGTACGCCGAGCGTGCGCTCGTGGACGAGCTCCGCGTCAAAATCGTCGCCTTCGCGCTCGATCTTGTTAACGTAGTGGAGGCGTGCTGTGAGGTACTGGAGGATGCTGCGCGTGTCGTTGGGCGAGCCCGCGAGGATCTCTTGGGCGTAGAGGGCGGCCTGCTGGATGGAGAAGGGATTTTCTCCCTCTCTGGCCTTGTTCGTGTCAGTTTGGCTAGCCTTGGGCGCTATCCATTTGCGCAGGGCATAGCGCGTGTAGGCGCGCTTCGCACTCATGTAGTTGGGGTCATGCGCGAGGATGTCGTCGATGAGCTGGTGCGTTGTTTCTCCGTGCGGGGCAAAGAGCTCGCGGTGCTCAGGTGCATCGTGGAGCTCGTAGATGAGGTTGGCTTGGATGAGTCGGAGCTGGTTGTTCGTCGGATGCTGCTTGCGCATCTCAAGAAGCATGGTCGCGTACTTGCGCAGCATGGTGTCGATGTCAAAGAGGGCTGCGGCGCCGCGCTGCTGGCGTGCTGCCTGACGCTGGAGGCGTAGCGCGAGCTGGAGGGTATAGTAGAGCTCGGCTCGGGCTTCAAAATTGAGATTCTGCGTATCGAGCTTGAGATTCTGCCGGAGCAGCTCGACGGTGGATTGGGTCAGCTTGGGATCGCGCAGCAGGAAGCGGGCAAAGGCGAGGCGATTGCGCATGCGTATCCGCTCGGTGGAGCCCTCGGGGTAGTGCGGCAGCGCATTGGAGAAGTGCTGCTCCGCATCGGCGTAGTCACCCGCGCGCATAGCGATCATGGCGATGGCTTGTGAGGCTTCTCCTATCTGCTTGTCATTCACCGCTCCCTGATTGAGCAGCTCGGAGTAGTAGGGGAGCAGGGCTTGGATGAGGCGCACGTCGGATTTCGTCGGCAGGTCGACTTCATTGCTGTTGATAGATTGCTTCTCACTGATATTCATGCTGCTGATGATACGTGCGATGGCATCTCCTGCGATCAATGCGTTGCGCTGGGCGCGTGCACTCTCCTCCTGTGTCTCGCGTAGGGCGAGGTGGATGTGGGTGTAGGCAGCGCCTCCTGTGGCAAAGAGGGCGAGGACGAGGACGAGGGAGATGTGCAGCCAGATGGCGATGGCGGTCTTGCGCTTCATCCAGAGCTTGTAGCGACGCCACAGGCTGATGCTCTTCGCATGGATGGCTTCACCATTTTGCAGGCGGA
Source organism: uncultured Akkermansia sp. (assembly GCA_964371115.1). Taxonomy (GTDB): domain Bacteria; phylum Verrucomicrobiota; class Verrucomicrobiia; order Verrucomicrobiales; family Akkermansiaceae; genus Akkermansia. Next base: position 6,875 of record CAYJLP010000131.1, read on the forward strand.
AGAGGTCATCGAGCATGGCGGGCATGTTCGCATAGCGGTACTTGGGGTCAAAGCTGACGCTCTTGTTGATGATGGCACCGAGATCACCCATGTTCTTAAGCGGAGGCACGGGGCTCTCGCAGATGCGCTTGATGAGTGAGCCTGGCTCGCTCTCTTGGAAGGCGGGCTTGTTCGCCAGCAGCTCGTAGAGCGTGAGACCGAGCGCGTACTGGTCGGTGGCGTAGCTGCTCTTGCCCTGCGAGAGTCGCTCGGGTGCCATGTAGCGCAGAGTGCCGTCGTTGCTCTGCGTGACGAGGGGCGCGACCTCGCCCTCGTTGAGCACGGTGGCGATGCCGAAGTCGGTGACGTGGATCGTGCCCTCGGTGTCAAGCATGATGTTGCCCGGCTTGATATCGCGGTGGAGGATGCCGTGCTGGTGGGCAAAGCTGAGCGCCTTGGCCGTCTGGATGCCGACCTGCGTGAGGGCTTGCTCGTAGGTGAGTAGGGGAAATGTCTGGCGTATGCCCTGAGGGGAGAGCACCTTGCCGCGCACGAGTCCCATGACGTAGTAGCGGTAGCCCTGCTCGTGACCCGCGCCGAAGACCTCGACGATGTTCGTATGGCGCAGCTGGGCGATGAGGCGCGCTTCGTTCTCAAAGGCGGCGCAGTGCTCCTCGTCGTCGTTCCACGAGGGGGCGAGGATCTTGA
>CAYJLP010000132.1:0-7418 GCA_964371115.1 uncultured Akkermansia sp.
TGGGGTGGGTGCGAATCAACCTTGCTACCACGACAAACCCACTATCTCCCACCCGCACATAGCGAAGCGCACACCCTAGTCCTGCGAGACATTTTGCACTGCAGAATGAGAAGCTGATACGTTGCCAGCGGTGGCCTACGCAAGCCCGCGAAACGCTTTCCACTGAGCAACCCACCTGCTAATCTTGACCCACAAGCCGGCAACGATCTACACGCGCAGGATCAGGAGTCCAACGACGACCCCGACGGTGTAAGGGGTCGTGGACAACAGAGCGCGCAGCGTCTCTGCCCTGAGCAAAGGAAGGGTGAGCACCCAATGGGGTGGGTGCGAATCAAACAATCCAATTAAGTTTAAGTTATGCTAACACAAAAGTGCTCTCAGAGCGCACCCTAGCCTTGTGAGGCATTTTGCGGCAGAGCAAAATAGGACTGGCGCCCGCATGACAGCTCATGTGGATTAGCTGAGGGAATTGCACTTCAATTTGAAACGTGGAAAGCATCTATCATCTTCATCCTCTTCATCATCATATTCAGATCATCTGGAAGGGCTCAGATACTAAGCGTTTTTGCATATTTTCATATTTAGAATTCCTGAGTACTATGGTATATGATGCTCCGTCTTAAATGAAGAGTAAGTAGAGCCACGAGCTGTGCTAGCAATAGTAAATGGATATTGGTTTTAGAGTGATAGCTGAGGCTATGTCTTGGTAGACGATGTGAAATGTATTGCATCAAATTAAAAAATAGCACAAAAATATATTAGTATTATTGACTTTTAGTGTATTAGTTATGAAAAAATATATAATATCTCTTGTTAGTGCTTTCCTCGTTAGTAGTGCTGCTCATGGTGTAGAAGAATTTGTTTATACTACCCAAAATGCCTATGGTAAGTGGGTTGCAGGAGCTACATCCCCAAATGATTCATCATTTAACAAGGGGCGTTATAATAGCATCAGCTTTACGCTGAATGCAGACTCTTTAAATGCTGCGATACCTTATGATTCGAAAGGTAGCTTGACTCAGGGTACGGCATTAGATGGTGCTACACTAACTGGTGAGGATCTAGTAGCGATGGAAAATTATTTTCGAGATGGAAATCAAGTGAGCCTCACGCAGATTAATCTCAAGGGAGAATCGCGTAACGGATCTAGCTTTGTCGCAGATACATATATGAGAATCACTGACGCTTTGGGTAATACATACACAAGTAATGTGATCGAAAAATCAGTCACTTCTGTATCTGATCCTTGGGCTCCAGGTTGGTATCATTCTGATGATATGGGTGTGTTCACATTCGATGATACGGTCATATTGGAAATAGGGATGGGTTATACTGTGAGTTTTGTTGATGAAAGCGGTAACATTCTGACTGATAATGATAGACCCTATCTCGATCTGACGAATGTGGGCGATGATGGATTCGCGGTTGCTGGGACGACGACCTGGTCACCAGCTGGTCTCAAAATTGTAACTAAATCTATCATCCCTGAGCCAAGCACGGTGGTGATGAGCATCATGACGCTCATTGGTTTTGTTACACGCCGCCGTCGTAAGATTTCATAGAAATAACACAGCCGACTTATTTTTGCAAGGGGAATGCCGCGTTGGTATTCCCCTTGTTGCTGTTATGGAGAATTTTCTTGTTTTCTTGACCGTTTTTTGTGATAAAATAGACAGTCGATACAAATCTGTTCGATGCGATGGAGAGGCTTTTGATGGTGGCGCTTCTTCAGCATTGCTGTAAATGACAACTTGTCTATGTTGACTGCTATCAATTTTCGCCATTCTAAGCTGTACATATCTAGATGCCAACCCTAAACTGTTAAATCAAATTAGGCAGTAGCATTGACGCGCGCCCGCAGCCGCTTCAGGCAGTGCCGCGAGAACTCCTTGTCGCACTGCTGCTCTACTGGAAGATAGTCGAGCAGCTCTTATCAGCTAGCCTATCCGAGACAGTTGACATCATCGCGCAATGCGTGCACGGTGCTATTGTTAGCGCGATGCTGGCTTGTCTATAGGGAACCTGGCAGATTTCAAAGATGAGCGTCACAGCATGTCTTTGCTGCATTTTGGCGAGAATTCGCGGCTTTTTGAGCTTACATAGCTCGCTATGCGCGACCAAACTGCCAGCAAAATCCGAAGCTGCTAATTTCGCAAGATCCCCTATAGCGTATCATGGCTCATCCCCATGAAGCTCTCGCGCTAGCAACGCGCTGCTTATTTTGTTATGCGTAATACCCTAGAGCACAGACTGAAAACAGCTTGACATCATTCTCATTATTTATTAGACTCCAACTGATAGAAAAGCAGTATGTTCGCCGAGGATCAAGCACGAATACACATAGACCGCATGCTCACCCACGCAGGGTGGCGCGTCGTCACGCGTGCTGAGTACGCCCCCACCATGTCAGCTGTGGCTGTCTGTGAGGGGCTGCTCAAGGGCAACAAAGAAGCTGACTACCTCCTCTTTCTCGAAGGCAAAGCCATCGGCGTACTCGAGGCAAAGGCCGCGCACATCCCCCTCAGCAAGCGCGTCGAGCAGCAAGCCGAGGGCTACACCCAGCGCGTCCATGATTGGTGCCCCGCATGGCAGAGACCGCTTCCCTTTGCCTTCATCTCCAATGGGCGCGAGCTCCACTTCTGCGACCTCAGAAAACCAAGCCGTCAGTACAGCGCACTCACCAGCATGCACTCACCGCGCAAGCTCGCGCAGCTAGCAGGCATAGGCAGCTACTACGCGGGGCTTCCCCATCTCGAGCGCAAGCATTTGCGAGATTGCCAATTCGACGCTATCACCGCATTAGAAAACTCCTTGCGCGCGGGCGCACAACGCGCCCAGATCGTGCTGGCCACCGGAGCGGGCAAGACATTCACCGCCTGCATGATCGCCTACCGACTGCTCAGCTACACCCCTGCGCGGCGCATCCTCTTTCTCGTCGATCGCAACAACCTAGGTAGACAAGCCGAGGGCGAGTTTGGCGCATTCCGTCTCACGCAGACTGGCGACCCCTTTAGCTCCATCTTCCCCGTCGAGCGGCTCCAGAGCAAAAGCATCTCCTCAGGGACGAACCTCGTCATCTCCACCATCCAGCGACTCTACAGCATGCTCACCGGTGAGGACATCGACGAGCGCGATGACGACGAGATCGACGAGATCGACGACTGCCTTGAGCCCGCGAGCTCACCCATCGTCACCACGGCTACTCCGCTGGAGCTGCCGCCCGATTACTTTGACTTCATCATCATCGACGAATCTCACCGCTCCATCTATAGCAGCTGGGGAAAGGTGCTCAGCTACTTTGACACTGCGCGACTCATCGGGCTCACCGCCACGCCCGTCCCCGAGACGCTCGCGTACTTCAACGACAACATCGTCTACAACTACAGCCTTGAGCAATCCATCCTCGATGGCATCAACGTCGACTACCGCATCTACCGCATCGAGACACGCGCGACCAAAGAAGGCGGCGCGATCAAGCCCGGTGAGCAGACCACCGAGATCAAGCGCAGCACGGGGCGCGGCAGCCTCGCCGCCGAGGAGGAGGAATGCGCCTACGGAGCCACAGAGCTGAATCGCAGCGTCATCAACCTCACGCAAATCAAGCTCGTACTCGAGCAGTACCGCGATGCGATCTACACGCAGCTCTACCCCGAGCGCGAGCCCAACATGAGCAGCATCCCCAAGACGCTCATCTTTGCCCAGAGCGATTTCCATGCCGATCAGATCATCAGCATCGCTCGCGAGGTATTCGCCGGCCAGCCCCCCTCCTATATCCAGAAGATCACGCACCGCTCGGAGAATAGCAATGAGCTCATCCGTCGCTTTCGCCAAGATAGAGCATTCCGCATCGCCGTCACGGTGAATCTCGTCGCCACAGGCACCGACATCAAGCCCCTCGAGGTGCTCCTCTTCATGCGCGATGTCGCGACCGAGTCCTTCTACACCCAGATGAAGGGGCGCGGCGTACGCACCCTAGGTGATGAGCAGCTCCGAGCCGTCACGCCCAATGCCCATAGCAAAGACCATTTCTACATTGTCGATGCCGTCGGTGTCACCGAGCGTGAAAAGATCATCGCCTCGCCCTCCACGTGCCGCAGCGTCCCCATCACGCTCAAGCTCCTCCTCGAGCAGATCACGCATGGCTACATCCCTGATGAGCATCTGCGTCAGCTCGCAAGCCGCCTTGCGCGCATCGACCACAAGAGCAAGCCGCGCCACCGCCAGCACTTCCAGACCCTCGCGGGCTACAGCCTCCGCGAGCTTTCCGAGCGATTCTTTGACGCACTGGAGGATGGGCAGCTCCCTACCTTTCACCGCGTCGAGGATGAGAATAGCCAGAGAAAAGCTCTCGTCGCCCCGCTGACCCATCACCCACGCGCCCGCGCTCAGCTCCTTGAGCTCAATCAGGGGTTTCTCACCCTACTCATGCCGGGCGAGGATGAGCTCATCCGCGTCGGCTTCAGCCATGAGGAGGCGCAGTCCACGACGCAGCAGTTCGAGCACTACGTGCGCGAGCACCGCGACGAGATCGAGGCATTGCGCATCATCTACAACAACACGCGCGAGCCCATCACCTACGACATGCTCCAGCAGCTGCGCGAGCAGCTCCTGCATGCCCACGCGCATTTCCACTCGGAGCAGCTCTGGAATCACTACGCCATCCTGCACCCCGAGAGCGTGACTCCACTGCGCGAGCGCAGCGAGCGCGAGGCACTCACCAATCTCATCCAGCTCGTCCGCTACGCCTACCAGACCACCCCGCAGCTGCGCAGTCTCAGCTCGCTAGCCGCCTCACGATTCGAGCTCTGGTGCGGTCAGGCACAGCGCCCCCTGAGCCCAGAGCAAAAGTCACTCATGCGTCAGGTCACCAGCTACATCGTGGGCAATGGCAGCTACAGCTGCGCCGACATCGCCGAGCATGACGAGAGCGCGCTGGCGCAGATGGTGCAGAGCTTTGGCTCACGCGCGCAGCTCGATGAGCTGCTCTACTCTCTGTCGGGATTCATCCTCGCAGCCTAAGCTTTTTTCTCCTCCCCCTTTTATCATTAGCCATCATCATGCCCCCTACCAACGCCAAGCTCGAACAGCAGCTCTCTAAAAAAGTCTGGAAATTCGCCGACATCCTCGCCGCTGCCGGAGTCGGCTACACCGACTACATCACCCAGCTCACCTACCTGCTCTTTCTGAAGATGGATGACGAGCGGCGCGCCGTCGGACTGCCAAGCGAGATCTCCGATCATCACAGCTGGAGCAGTCTGCTCGAGCTTGACGGACTGGAGCTTAAGCAGCACTATGAAGACATCCTCGCCGAGCTCCGAGAGAAAGACGACCTCGTGGGCGCGATCTTCACCCGCGCGGAGAACAAGATCAACACCCCCACGCATCTCAACAAGCTCATCTCCCTCATCAACGAGCAGCAATGGCTCTCCATGGAGGGAGATCTGAAAGGCGCCATCTACGAAGACATCCTCGAGCGCAATGGCAAGGATAGGAAGAGCGGGGCAGGTCAGTACTTCACCCCGCGCGCGCTCATCCGCTCCATGACCGCCATGATTGATCCCCAGATCGGCGAGCGCGTCGCCGACCCCGCCTGCGGCACGGCGGGCTTCCTGCTCGAAGCCTACCGCCACATGAAACCCCAGTCGCAGGATAGGGGCAAGCAAAAGTTCCTCCGCGAAGAGAGCCTCCACGGCAGTGACATCGCGCCGCTCGTCGTCACACTCGCCTCGATGAATCTCTACCTCCACGGCGTGAGCACCACCCGCAGCCTCATCCGCTGCGCAGACGCGCTGGAGAGCGAGCCTGAGACACTCGTCGACGTTATCCTAGCCAATCCGCCCTTTGGCTCGCGCCCCTCGGGCTCGATCGACATCTCATCGCGCCGTGATGACCTCTACGTCACGACGAACAACAATCAGCTCAACTTCCTCCAGCACATCATGCTCATGCTACGCGTCGGAGGGCGCGCCGCCGTCGTGCTGCCTGACAATGTCCTCTTTGAGGACGGAGCTGGCGAGGTCATCCGCCAGCGTCTCCTCAGTGAGTTCAACCTGCACACCATCCTGCGCCTGCCCACAGGTCTCTTCTACGCCCAAGGGGTGAAGGCGAACGTGCTCTTCTTTGAAAAGACCGCTCGCCCCACGCAGCAGGTGTGGATCTACGACTACCGCACGAATGTGAAGCACACCCTCGTGCAGAATCCCATGACGCGCGAGCACCTCCACGACTTTGAGCACTGCTATGCCGCCGCGGATATGTCAACGCGCACAGAGAGCTACCACCCTGAGAGCAACCCCCAAGGCCGCTGGCGCTGCTACCCCGCCGCCGAGATTCTCAAGAGGGACAAGACCAGCATGGACATCATCTGGATCAGCGACCAGAGCACAAGCAGCTCTGCGGACAAGGATCTGCCGACGCTGATAGGCGAGCTGGAGGAGAAGAGCAACGCCATCGCCGAGTCCGTCCGCGCCCTCAAAACCCTCTTGGCAGGCATCAAGCAATGAGTGACATGGATACGAAAGCCATCAGAGAGAAAATTCTCTCCCTTGCGGTCAGAGGACAGCTCGTCGCCCAAGACCCCAGCGATGAGCCCGCCCATATGCTCCTCGAGCGCATCCGCGAGGAAAAGCAACGCCTCATCAGGGAGAAAAAAATCAGAGCACCCAAGCAAGAGTCCATCATCTACCGCAAAGCCGATGGTTCTTTCTACGAGCGCAGGGGGAAAGAAGAGCACTGCATTGACGACGAGCTGCCCTTTGAGATTCCCGATAGCTGGGAGTGGGTGAGGCTGGGGAGCTTGATGAGAAAGGTTGCATCTGGAAGCACCCCAACTGGAGGTCGTCGAGTTTATCAACTCGACGGAATTATGTTTATTCGTTCTCAGAATGTCCACAATGACGGATTGAGACTGGATGATGTCGCTTATATTGACCCCTCAATACACGCTGCAAAAAAAAATAGTTGGGTAGAACCTGGTGATCTTCTCCTAAATATTACTGGTGCTTCGATTGGTAGGTGTTCAATTGTTCCTGAGAATTTATTAACTGCAAACGTGAATCAGCATGTGCTTATTTTACGAGCATTACTTCGGGAAATAAAGTCCTTTATTCACTTAATAATGATTTCCCCCTTCGTCTTTACACAAATCATGAGTAAACAAGTAGGAGGAACCAAAGAGGGGTTGAGTGCTGCTAGTGCAAGTTGTATTTTGCTTCCCATACCTCCTCTAGCAGAGCAGAAGCGCATAGCCACCAGCCTAACTGAGATGATGCGCCACCTCGATTGCATCACCGTCAATCAGCAGGCAATCCAACGCGACCTCAAGGCTATTCGAGAAAAATCCCTCAACATGGCGATTCGCGGACAACTCGTCCCCCAAGACCCCACAGACGAGCCCGCCCAAAAACTCCTCGACCGCA